>JAJZPC010000095.1 GCA_021811385.1 Deltaproteobacteria bacterium
ATCCCCAGGCGAATGAACCCGGCGTTTCCGGAAGCGGCAGGGGATATGGCGCGGAGCAGCAGCGTTGGATTGACAGACAAGGCGGCAGGGAGCAAAATAATATAAATGAGGACTGCATCCCCCCCCCTTTTCCAGGGTTGACAATCACCCGGACGGTATGGGATGCTCCCTGAAACTGTTTGGTGAAATACTGCCCCGATGTTGCCATTGACAGGGGACAGCTCTTGGGTTCCCAGAATTCAAGCGCAGGGATAAACCACCCATCCCGACCGGGAAGGAGGGAATGATGATCGAGGAAGCACTGCCCTTGTGGGCCCGGCAACTGATTCCGCATCTGGTCTTGGGACACGGGCTTTTCAACCTGCTGGTCTTCGGACTTTTCCTCCGCCAGGGCCGGCTGGGACTCTCCATCCGGCAGGCGCGGCAACACGGCGCCCCGCCGCCCCTGGATGCGATCCGGAAACACCGGCGGACCGGCCCCTTGGCCGCGTTGCTGGGAGGCGCGGGCTTTCTGGCCGGAATCGTCCTGGTTCTTGCCGATACGGGCAACCTGACCGAATACCCCCTGCATCTCCTGGTCGGAGGGACAATCGTGCTGACACTCGCCGGCCTCTATGCCCTTTCCCGCCGGATCGACAAGGCCGATTCTCCCTACCGCGCACCCCATGCGAGCCTCGGCCTGCTGCTCCTCGGGCTCTATCTTCTCCAGGGGTATCTGGGGCTGGGCATCCTGCTGTGAACCTCGCCCTTATCTCAATCAGACAAAAGGATGGCATCATGAACTTGCCCTCGCTGCTCCGGTTCGTTGGTCTGTTTTTCTGCGTGCTTGCTCTCCCTGGCGCCGCCGGGGCCAGGGAGATCCACCTGAAAAAAGGCGAGGTCTACCGCGACCGAGATCTTGCCGTAATCTGCGAAGGACGGCAGGCCGGGGGTGCCGGCCAAGCCCTGGCGGTGCGGGAGTGCCAGTTCTGGGACGATTTCGACAAAAAGTGCCTCTTTGAAAAGATCACCTATACCCACAACAATCTGGAATGTGTTGAAGAATGCCAGCATTGGGACTCGTTCAAAAACACCTGCGACTACCAGAGCAAATGCACCTTCTATCCCCGGCAGGAGGCCTTTGTCCTGAGAACCTGCGCCGAGTTCGATGATTACAGCCGCAAGTGCCTCAAGTTCAAGGAGGAGAAGATCGGGGCGGGCCAATAAATGAATGGCAACTTTCAATTCGAGCAAGCTCGATAATATTATTGTTCGGTCAACATAGAATGACAAATATACATCAACACAAGATCAACTTTGCAGAGCGCTTTAAAAGACGTCATTCCTTACGTTTCCATATGTCGTTAATCCTCATGGCGACCGTGTGTGCGGGTTTCTTGGCGACGCGGATCTTGCTTGCCTTAAATGTAGAAAACGTAATACTGCGCTATCCGCTTGCGGTTATCTTCGCATATCTAATCTTCTTCATATCTGTGAAGCTATGGCTAAAATATGTTACTCCCGTTCCAGTCACACAAAAAGCGCATAGCAATTCCCCTGATTTAGGCGATGTGCTTCCCGACTTCCCGATTTCTGGCCCGTCAGGCAGCAGTTTTAACATCGGCGAGGTGTTTAATGGCGGCGGAGAGTTCTCTGGTGCAGGAGCATCTGGAAATTTCGGAGATATTCAAACTGCATTTACGGACAGCGGGACTAGCGTGCTTTCCGGTGGAATTGACTCTGGCGGGGGGATAGGTGATGCGGTGGGTGATGTTGCCGGTGAAGCCGTGTCGTCGGCACTTGGCGATGAAGGAGGAGTCGTGGCCGTGGTTGTTTTCGCGGCACTGGCCGCTATTATGGCAGTGGTCGTCGGAGCTGGCGTCTATTTGGTCTACGAAGCTCCATTTGTCCTGTCAGAAGCGGCTTTTGAATTTATTCTTGCTGCAAGCCTTGTACGCGGGACGCGACGAATCGATAGTGCCGACTGGATAGGAAGTATTTTCAAGACGACCAGTATTCCATTTATAGTGACTCTGGTATTCGCGACCCTTGCGGGGTATCTCATGCATCATTATTTCCCAGACGTAACCCGCATTTCTGACCTGTTCTCGCGGCTGTGACACAAATTCAAGACAGGCCGAACAATGTGCTGGCGCTATCTCCGCTTCGCTCCGCGACACAGCACCAAAACCGTTGGGCAACATAAAGAAAAACACATAAACGCAATGGAAATTACAGTTAAAAATGATTGTGTTGGAGTCAATTGGCAAACAGTGTCGGAAACACTGAAGTCGGTCGGAATGGCTTACCATGAGCCTGAAAAGCATAGAAAGGCGTTTGAAGCCAGCCACACAAAAGTTTTTTTGTATAACGCCGACAAATTAGTCGGCTTTGGTCGTGCTCTTTCAGATGGCGCCTATCAGGCAGCAGTATATGACTGTGCTGTGGCTGTGGAGTATCAGGGGAAAGGCCTTGGAAGAATGATATTGGAAAACATTTTATCTAAACTGCAAGATTGCAATGTCATCCTTTACGCCTCCCCTGGCAAAGAAGGCTTCTATGAAAAACTTGATTTTCGGAAAATGAAGACTGGAATGGCAAGGTTTACAAAAAGTGAATCAATGCAACAACGGGGTTTCACAGAGTAAATACCGATAAAGAGAAACACCGGACAAAACGTTGAACATGGGTTGCGGGAACAGCCCCGCAGCCGGTTACACCCTATTCTTGCATCGGAGCGATACATGGCCAAGTCGACCGCCACCTATTGGAACGCCCTGAGTCCGGAAAATCGGGAGCGCTGGACTCCCATCAAGGGAATGGAAGAGATGGCTGAAGAACTGACTCTCAGCATCGACCAAGTAACAGGTGAGTACACACGACTGACCCGCTTTCTTCCGGGGGCTGACACAACAGCCTTTGGCGGTAAAACCCATCCCTACCCCGAAGAAGTATTCATCGTCAGTGGTCGCCTCTACGACAAGGCGTTTAATATTTATTTGGAATCTGGGCATTACGCCAGCCGGCCTCCGGGTGAACTTCACGGACCATTCAAGACCGACATCGGGTGTGTGGTTTTGGAAATATCGTTCCCCAATCGCATTGCCGACAACAATGTCGCCCAACCCATTACCCCCTAGCCGAAAGGCTATCCCGCAACATCAGCTTCGCAATCCTTGCGATGGAGAAATGTATGCTCCGTTTCCTGCTCCTCTATCTCTCCATCTATCCCCTGGTCCACTACTATGCCTTCCGCAAGATCCGGGCGGCTTTTCTCCCCGGCAGGAGGGCAGAAACAGGCATAGTCCTGTTCATGGCGGTCATGATCGCGGCGCCTATCGTGGTCCGGCTGGCCGAACGGGCCGGGATTGCGACCGGAGCCCGGTTCTGGGCCTATGTGAGCTTCAGCTGGATGGGGCTGCTCTTCCTTTTCTTCGCCCTGGCCGCAGTGGTTGACCTCGGTCGCCTTGCCTTTCCGGCCGCGGAAAAAATCCGCAATCGAAGACTTGCCGGGCCACGGATCTCCCCGCGCCGGCTGCTTGCCATGCAGACGATCCTGGTGGTTGGAGTGTACGGTTACGGCGTGTTCGAGGCAGCGGATATCCGTTTGGAACACATCGAAATCCCCAGCCCCAAGATTACGGAACAGACCGGCCGGATACGCATCGCCCAGATCTCGGACGTGCATCTGGGGCTTATTATCAGGGAGGGGAGGCTCAACCGGATTCTTGCCCGAGTCCGGGAGGCGCAGCCCGACATCCTGGTCTCCACCGGCGATCTGCTCGACGGCCAGCTCAATCACCTCAACAAGGAGGCCGGGCTGCTGGCCGCATACAATCCGCGCCTGGGCAAGTTCGCCATCACCGGCAACCATGAGTTCTACGCCGGGTTGCAGGATGCCTTGGATTTTACCGAAAAATCCAGCTTCACCCTGCTGCGCCACCAAGGGATCGCGGTCGGCGGCATCACCGTCGTCGGGGTGGATGACCCCGCGGCCAGAGCCTTTAACAAGGAACCGGTCAGATCGGAGCACGATCTTCTTGCCGCCCTGCCCAAGGGAAATTTCACCCTCCTGCTCAAACACCGGCCGGATATCGATCCGGACAGCGTGGGTTTTTTCGATCTCCAGCTTTCCGGGCACACCCACAAGGGGCAGATCTTTCCCTTCAACCTGCTCACCTGGTTTTTTTATCCCCAACGGGCAGGTGAGTTGACCGGTCTGGAGAGCGGCTTTCTCTACCTGAGCCGGGGCACCGGCACCTGGGGGCCGCCCATCCGCTTTCTCGCCCCGCCGGAGGTGACCATCATCGATCTGGTGCCCGCGAAATAGCGGAACCTGTTGACGCCCACCCCCCTTTTTCCCTAGAGTAAGGAGAGCATCCGTTTTTCCTCCTCCCGGCCTGCCATGTATGCGGATCGGAAGGAGGAAACTGCCTGCAAACCCTTGAGGGAGAACTCTCTTGCCACGCGCCACCCCCCCAAAAAACCAACTCAAGCAGTTTGAAGCCATCCGCAGGGAACTGAAAAAAACCGTTCTCGACCAGGACGACGCCATCGACGAGGTGGTGGACGCCTTCATCCACATGGCCTTCCGCCCGCCCAAGGATACGCCGCCCAAGGCGATCTTCACCTTCCTCGGGCCCCCGGCCGTGGGCAAGATCTATCTGGCCCGGGTGCTCTGCTCCATGCTCAAGGGGTATGAAGGGTTCAAGCATTTTGACTTGGAACGCTACAGCGAAGCGGAAAGCGCCGACCAGCTCCTCGCCCCCCAGGTGGTGGGCGAGGAAATCAAGGAAGGCGAGCTGATCCGCTTTCTCCGCGCCAACCCCCGCGCCATCATCCTCTTCGAGTCCATCGAGATGGCGAGCAACCAGCTGCAGATGGCGCTGCTCGACCTGATCACCAAGGAAGAACCGGACAGCGGCATCAACTGCCGGGAGGTGATCTTCATCTTCACCTCCACCCTGGGCAGCACCCTGTACCAGAGCAAGGAGTTCCTGGCCACCTTCCGGCGCAGCAAGGCCCGGGCCCAGGGGTTGATCATGGAGACCATCGCCAAGGAAAAAAAGGTGGCGGGCGAGGTGATTCAGGAGGCGATCACCCCAAAACTCCTGGCCACCCTGGCCCAGAACTACATCATCCTTTTCAACCGGCTGGGCATCAAGGCCATGGTCCGCATCGGCACCGATTCCCTGTTGCAGCTGGCGGGCCATTTCCGGGAAAAGGGCATTGCCATGGAGTTTCCGGAGCTCAAGGATCTGGTTTCCCTCCTGGTCCTCTCCCTGGGCCCGGCGATTACCGCAAAAAAGGTGAAGCAGAAGCTGCCCGACGAGGTGCTTTTCAAGATCACCCGGTGCCTTCGGCGCTTGCCCGGCGCTCCGGCAAAAATCATCTTCAAGCTGACCAAGAAGGCCGAAGATTCGCTGCGCAAGCTCTCGGCTGCCGGCGACCAGCTCCTGCCCCAGCTTTACAAGAACAACCAGACCGTGGAACTGAGCTGGACCGAGTACCAGCGGGGCGACAGCCTGATCTTCAGCCTGGCCAAGGCGGAAACCCGCGCGCTGCCCGTGAGCAAGGGACTGTTGCGCAGCGAGCGGCCGGCCATCGAGTTTTCCGGGATCGGTTTTGAAAACATCGCCGGCAACCGCCAGACCAAGACCACCCTGAAGCAGATCATCAACACCCTGAAAAACCCGGATCTGGTAAAGAAATTTTCCATCAGCATGCCCAAGGGCATGTTGCTGCACGGCCCGCCCGGGGTCGGCAAAACCCTTATGGGCAAGGCCTTTGCCAAGGAAGCGGGCCGCCCATACATCTACGTCTCCCGCACCGAGCTCTTTGATCAGGAGTACCTCCGGCAGGTCTACCTCAAGGCGCGGGAATACGCGCCCAGTATTGTTTTTCTGGACGGGATCGACATCAAGGCGCTGATAGAAGGAGCGCTGACCAGCGTGCCCTCGGATCAGATCGCCCTCGAAATCGACGCCCTGTCCGACGACCCGGAGGAGTCGGTGTTCACCGTGGCCACCGCGATCAGCCGGGAGGAGGTGCCGCCGTTGCTCATCGAACCCGAACGGATCGACACCTTTGTCGAGGCGCCGGAGCTGGACCGGGAGGCGCGGCGCTTCTTCATCGAGCAGATCCTCAAAAAGCCCAACGACGGCAAGATCGATGTGGACAAGGTGGTCCGCTACATCTCGGGCATGAACGGCTACGAACTGCAGCGCATCGGCAAGGAGGCCTCCCTCCATGCCATCCGCCACGGCTTGGATTGCATCAGCGAAGAGATCCTCATCGAGCAGATCAACATCATCAAGTACGGCTCCAAGCTGGAAAAAAAGCATATCCGCAATCTGGAGGAAGACCTGCGCATGACCGCCTTCCACGAGGCCGGGCATGCGGTGCTCTCCTACCTGCTGCTGCCGAACACCAAGATCGAACAGGTGACCATTGCCCCGCGCTTGCGGGTTTTGGGGTTCATCTCGTACAGCTTCGAGGATTTCCCCAGCAACCTCTCGAAAGACGAGGTGTTCAACAACGTCTGCGTGCTCATGGCGGGCAGAACGGCGAGCATGAAAAAATTCGGGGCCAAGGGCATGGACACCGGCGCGGCCAGCGATCTTGAGGAGGCGACGCACCAGGCCTACACCGCCATCGCCAACCTGGGGATGGACGATGAGCTGGGCTTTGTCCACACCGACACCCTGAGCCGCAACGTGAACAAAGAGTTTTTCCGGGAGGTGGTGGAGCGCCAGGTTCGCCTCTGGATCGACAAAGCCACGCGGAAGGCCGGGGAAATGGTGGAGGCCCATTGGCAGCAGATAGACACCCTGGCCAACATCCTGATCCGGCAGGAGATCGTCGATGGCGGCGAGCTTGAAAGGATCATGCAAAAGAAAAGGGGCGGCAAGTAGGAGAAATGTGTAATTTTTCCGTTTTTTCAAAAGGATACAGAAACCATGCACCGCATTCTTGTCACAGGCGCAACGGGCCAGATCGGTTCGGAACTGGTGCCCGCCCTGCGCGCACGGTATGGCGCGGCCAATGTCGTTGCCGCGGGCCACAAGAAAACCCCGCCGCCGGAACTGCATGAATCCGGCCCCTATGCAACCCTGGATATCCGGGAGCGCGGCGCGCTTGGCGCCCTGGTCGAGTACGAGCGGATCGACACCATCTACCACCTGGCCGCCCTGCTCTCCGCCACGGCCGAGGCAGATCCCCAGCTCGCCTGGGAGGTCAACATGGGCGGACTGGTCAATGTGCTGGAGGTGGCCCGCCTTTTTAACTGCGCGGTCTTCCACCCCAGCTCCATCGGGGCCTTCGGCCCCTCCACCCCGCCCGACCGGACCCCGCAGGTGACCATCCAGCGGCCCAACACCATGTACGGGGTGACCAAGGTGAGCGGCGAACTGCTCTGCGATTATTACCATTGCCGATTCGGGACAGACACCAGGGGCATCCGCTTCCCGGGCCTCATCTCTCACAAGACCCCGCCCGGCGGCGGCACCACCGACTATGCGGTGGAGATCTTTTCCGCCGCCATCAAGCAAAAGCAATACACCTGCTTCCTGCAACCGGGAACCTCGCTGGACATGATGTACATGCCCGACGCCATCCGGGCGGCCATGGAGATCATGGCGGCCGAACCGGAAAAGCTCCACCATCGCAACGCCTACAACCTTACGGCCATGAGCTTTGCCCCGGAAGAGCTGGCTGGAGAAATCGCCCGTCACATCCCGGACTTTGCCATGCGCTACCAGCCGGACCCTGTCCGCCAGGCCATTGCCGACTCCTGGCCCAACAGCCTGGACGACAGCGCCGCCCGCGCGGATTGGGGCTGGCTGCCGCGATACGGCCTTGCCGAAATGACCAGGGAGAT
>JAJZPC010000017.1 GCA_021811385.1 Deltaproteobacteria bacterium
TCCCGACCGGCGATCACGAGCTGGCCAAGGCCTACGAATTCAAAGAGGTTGAGGCCAGGTGGTACCAGAAATGGCTTGAGCAGAAAAACTTCCAGGCCACCATGGACGAGGGCAAGCCCTCTTTTTCCATCGTCATCCCGCCGCCCAACGTCACCGGCGTGCTCCATGTGGGCCATGCGCTCAACAACACCATGCAGGATGTCCTGGTCCGCTACAAGCGGATGTGCGGCTACAACACCCTCTGGGTGCCCGGCACCGACCACGCGGGCATCGCCACCCAGAACGTGGTGGAGCGCCAGCTGGCCACCGAGGGCAAGAGCCGCCACGATCTGGGCCGGGCCCAGTTCATCGAGCGGGTCTGGCAGTGGCGCGAGGAAAAAGGCGGCACCATCATCAACCAGCTCAAGCACCTGGGCTGTTCCTGCGACTGGGACCGGGAACGCTTCACCATGGATGAAGGGCTGTCCAAGGCGGTGCGCACCGTCTTTGTCCGCCTTTACAAGGAAGGGCTGATCTACAAGGGCGACTACATCGTCAACTGGTGCCCCCGCTGCAAAACCGCGCTCTCCGACGACGAAGTGGAACACGAGGACACGGCGGGCAAGCTCTACCACATCCGCTATCCCTATGCGGACGGCTCGGGCCACGTGGTGGTCGCCACCACCCGCCCCGAGACCATGCTGGGCGACACCGGTGTGGCCGTGCATCCCGACGATGCGCGTTACAGCCACCTGAAAACCATCGGCATCCGGCTGCCCCTCACCGACCGGACCATCCCGGTGGTCTTTGACCACCATGTGGAGCGGGAGTTCGGCACCGGGGCGCTCAAGGTCACCCCCTCCCACGACCGCAACGACTACGAGATCGGCTTGCGCCACAACCTCGAACGGCTCAAGGTCATGGACGACTCGGGGATCATGAACGAGGCGGCCGGCCCCTACGCCGGGCTGGACCGCTTTGCCTGCCGCAAGCAGATCGTCGCCGATCTGGAGGCCCAGGGCTTCCTGGAAAAGATCGAGGAGTATGCCCACGCAGTGGGCCAGTGCTACCGCTGCAAAACCGTGGTCGAGCCCACCACCTCGCTACAGTGGTTCGTTTCCGTCAAGCCCCTGGCCGCCCAGGCCGTGGCCGCGGTGCGCGACGGGCGGACCGCCATCCACCCCAAGACCTGGTACAACACCTTCTACGCCTGGATGGACAACATCCGCGACTGGTGCATCTCCCGCCAGATCTGGTGGGGCCATCAGATCCCGGCCTGGACCTGCGACGCATGCTCCCATTTCATGGTTGAGGAGCACGCGCCTTCCGCTTGCGAAAAATGCGGCTCGACCAAACTCACCCAGGAAACCGACGTGCTGGACACCTGGTTTAGCTCGGCGCTCTGGCCCTTCTCCACCCTGGGCTGGCCCGACGACACCAAGGAGCTGAAGTTCTTCTACCCCACCTCGGTGCTGATCACCTCCTTCGACATCCTCTTCTTCTGGGTGGCCCGGATGATGATGATGGGCATCCACATCATGGGCGAGGTGCCCTTTAAAGACGTCTACCTCCACGCCCTGGTCCGCGACAAGCACGGCAAAAAGATGAGCAAGTCCACGGGCAATGTCATCGACCCCCTGGTGGTCATGGCCGAATACGGCACCGACGCCCTGCGCTTCACCCTCACCGCCTTTGCCGCCCAGGGCCGCGAGATCAAGCTCGCCGAGGAGCGCATCGAAGGCTACCGCCACTTCATCAACAAGATCTGGAACGCAGCCCGCTTCGCCCTCATGCACATCAAGGAGTGCGATCCCGCGATCAGCAAGGATATCGACCCCGCGAGCCTGCCCCTGGCCCACCGCTGGATCCTCCACCGGCTGAACCAGGCGATCACCGAGACACGCCAGGCTCTGGACGACTACCGCTTCAACGACGCGGCCTCGGTCCTCTACCAATTCGTCTGGAACGAGTTCTGCGACTGGTATCTGGAATGGATCAAGTCCGATCTCTACGGCGACAACGCCACGGCCAAGGCTCAATCCCAGGCGGTGCTCCTGGCGGTGCTGGAAAACACGCTCAAGCTCCTGCACCCCATCACCCCCTTTGTCACCGAGGAGATCTGGCATGTACTGCCCGGAGAGCGGACCAGCATCATGGTCGAAGCCTTCCCCACCCCGAACCCGGCCTGGGATGATCCCGAAGCCGCCGAGCTGGCCGCGCTGTTCATGGGGATCGTCGGCGGCATCCGCAACATCCGCAGCGAGGCCATGATCCATCCTTCAGCCGAGATCGAGGTGCTGATCATCTGCCACGACGAAACCAAACACGCAGGCTTGACCTCCCTTGCCGGTTCCCTCAAAACCCTGACCCGGACCTCCACCATGGCCGTGCAAAAGGAAGGCACCCGGCCCAAGGGCGCGGCATCCTATCTCTACACCGACATCGAGATTTTCGTGCCCCTGGCTGGGCTGGTGGATGTGGACAAGGAGCAGGCCAAGCTCAAGAAGGATCAGGACAAGACCGAGGCCGAGCTGGCCCGTTGCCAGGGCAAGTTGAGCAATGAAAAGTTCATGGCCAATGCCCCGGAAGAGGTGGTGGCCAAGGAGCGGGAAAAGATCGGGGAGATGCAGGCTAAGCTGGAGAAGATCAAGGCAGGCATGGAGCGGTTGGAGGAGTTACGCTGATATTTGTGACGACGGATCACCAAATATGATCACAACACTACCCCAGAGTTCGATTGGGGCAAAAAGAAATCCGTGGCGCGGTAGTGGAAAAATATTTATGAGAATAGGTGATTCTTGTTCTCGTAAATATTTTTGAAAGGAAAGGGGAAAGGAAACTACAGCATGAATACGACAACAATCGCACAGCCAGAAATCCAACTGGGGCAACAGATTGAGGCTTTGCTTGATGCAGAAGTAAACTATTCTCGAATCGTATTCGTTTCGGCCTTCACTGCTCTCCGAACGATTCTGCGTTTACGGGATAGGTTGCTTGCGGCTGCTGATAACGGAACAAACATTCGTCTTGTCCTCGGGATAGACCTTGGCGGAACAAGTCAGGAAGTGTTACGGGAGCTTGCCGGATGGAATTGCGAAGTTTTCATATATCACAATCCAATTGTTCGAGCCACTTTCCACCCAAAGATATATCTGTTCCAAGGTCGTCACACTGCATCCCTTTTTATTGGCTCTAACAACCTCACAGATGGAGGAATGTACACCAACTACGAGGCGGCAACACGTTATCTGTTCGATTTTCCAATAAATAATAAATAGGGGACAGACCACGTTTTATGTTGCGGAAAAAATGAAAGATAAGTACAAGTGTGCTCATGCCAAGACGACCCCGCCTCATCATACCAGGTGTTCCCCTTCACTTGATCCAACGTGGAAATAATCGGCAGCCTTGTTTTTATGCTGACGAGGATTACGGATTTTATCTTGACTGGTTGCAGGAGTATAGCCGCGACACAGGTTGTTCCATACATGCCTTTGTGTTGATGACCAACCATGTTCACCTTCTTTTGACACCGACAGATGCGGACAGCGCCGGAATGCTCATGAAACGATTGGGGCAGCGTTATGTCCAGTACATCAACCGCACGTATCGTCGTAGCGGGACACTTTGGGAAGGACGTTTTCGCTCATGCATCACTCAACAGGAAGAATATCTGTTGTTATGCCAGCGGTACATAGAGATGAATCCGGTCCGTGCCGGTATTGTTGAACACCCAGGCGAGTATCGCTGGTCAAGCTATGGTTGCAATGGACAAGGCGAAACATCGGCGCTATTGAGCCACCATCCCGTCTATCTGAGTTCTGGCCGGACCGGTGAAGAAAGGCAGGCCTCCTACCGAGAACTTTTCCGTCATGAGATGGAACCTGGTATCGTTGACCAGATTCGCCGGGCCACCAATGGGAATTTTTCCCTTGGCAACCCAAGATTCACAGAAGAAATAGCCGCAGTGCTTGGTCGCCGGGTAATTCCAGGAAAAGCAGGAAGGCCGTGTAAGCAAACAGTCGATAATGAGAAGAACACAGAAAAGAGTCGGTGAAAACGTGGTCTGTCCCCGATTACCGCCCGATTACCGCCTTGACAAACCTCCGCCCCCCTAATTTTGGCGTGTCCCCATTATTTTGGCCCTACGACGCAGCCAAAAAGTTAGCCTGCCAAGGATTTTTTTGTTTTTTGGTGGCAGTCGAACAGGTCCGGAACGATCAGGCTGCCACCGAGTCGGGCCGCCCCGTTGACTTTTTGTATTCTCTGTGTTACTTGTAATACAAAAGGAGATTGCCATGTTAACTGTTAGATTGCCGAGTGATATTGAAGACCGACTGAACACTCTCTCCAAGACCACGAATAGGCCGAAGAGCTTTTATGTTCGGGAGGCCCTGGAGCGATCCATTGAGGAGATAGAGGATATCTACCTGGCCGAGAAACGGCTTGAGGATCTCCGTGCGGGAAAAACCAAAACCGTGCCACTTGACGAGGTATTGAAGCGCTATGGCATGGAAGGTTGAATTCGACCCGTCCGCGGACCGCGACCTCGACCGGCTTGACCCACAACATGCCCGGAACATTCTGAAATTCCTTGCTGAGCGGATCGCCAAGGATGAAGATCCGCGTCGGTTCGGCACTCCTTTGCGATCGAATCTGGCCGGGCTTTGGAAATATCGCGTCGAAGATTATCGCCTTATCTGCGATATTCAGGAAGAAAAAGTTCTTGTCCTGGTGCTTCACGTTGGACACAGGAGCAAGGTGTACGGAGGACATTGAGAGTCATGACAATGGTGACCCCTTAAATGTCGCATGGTCGCATGGTCGCATGGAAGCATGGTCGCATGGAAGCATGGAAGCATGGAAGCATCTCGCATGGGGTCGGGCCAAGACAACAGAATGATTTAATGAAGAAAAAATATGAAAAATGGGCCATATTTTTCCTTAACGACACCATTTCAAAGGACAAAATAGCTGTTAATTTCGTAGGTCGGGTAGAGGAACGAAACCCGACGTTTAAACGACAACATCATCCACCACTCGACAGAAAATTGTCGGGTTTCGCTTTGCTCTACCCGACCTACGACAAAAAACATGGGAAGGCAGCTGTCATCGGGGACGCAAACGTTGTTGATTAGTTGACTATCTCTTGAAAATCAAGAATTCCCCCCTCACCATATTTTTATCCCGTCATGCTTCACCTTGACAAACCTCCACCCCCAAACTACAATCTAGACAGACTAGACAAATACGGAGGTTGACAATGAGCCACGCATGGCAATTACAAGAAGCAAAAAACAAGTTCAGCAATTTGGTTGAGCGCGCCCAGCAGGAAGGCCCCCAGGTAGTCACAAAGCATGGGAAAGCGGCTGTCGTTGTGCTGTCAGTGGACGATTACCAAAAAATCACCAAACCAAAGGATAGCCTGGTTGAATTTTTACAAAAATCTCCCCTTGGCGATCTGGAGCTGGATCTTTCAAGGGACAAAAATGCGCCGAGGGATGTGGCGCTATGAGATACCTTCTTGACACCTGTGTGATCTCGGAACTTGCCAAGCCTGAGCCGAACAAAAAGGTGGTAGCATGGGTAACTCAAAATGATGAAGAAAATTTTTATTTATCCTCGCTGACCTTTGGAGAACTCTATAAAGGAATTTCCAAACTGCCGCCTTCCAAACGCAAAGACAATCTGCTCCAGTGGGTTGAGCATGACCTGAAAGACCGATTTAAAACCAGAATCATCGACATAACCCTGGAAGTTGCCAAGCAATGGGGGGAAACACAGGGGATATGCGAGTCGCAAGGCCGCCCCATGCCGACCATGGATGGCCTCATTGCCGCAACCGGCCTGGCCCATGATTTAACCGTAGTGACCAGAAATATAGCGGATATGCAACAAAGCGGCGTCTCGCTCCTCAATCCCTGGGAATAACCCAGATTCTCTCCGCTTGGCTATAAACCGAGGTACAAGGAACCATCCCATGGACATGCTGCGCTCAAAAAACTGGCTGATCCTGGCTCTCGCCATTCTCATTGCTATTGCAGGCTGCAATTCCGGCGAAATGGTGGTGACCATGACCCGCGATGAGATCCAGGCGCGGGTTGCCCCCCGGTTTCCCATCACCAAAAACTGGCTGGTCCTGAATGTCGCGCTCAGCGAGCCGGAAATTTTCCTGTCCGAGGGCGCCAATCAGATCGGGATCAATACGCGGGTGGAGCTGAACGTTCCCTTGCTCAAACCGATCACCGGATATCTGGGGATTGCGGCAACGCCGCGTTACGACGCGGAATCCAAAGCGTTGTATCTCGATCAGGCCACGGTGGAACGGCTGGACCTGCCAGGACTCATGCCCGAGCTGCAGGACAAGGCCCGAACCGCCATCGAATCCATCGCCCGGCAGGAACTCGCCAAACGCCCGATCTACGAGCTCAAGGGCCGCAATCTCAAGGAGATCACCGCAGCCTATACCCTCCGCGAAGTGCGGGTGCGCGACGGGAAACTGCAGGCAACCTTTGCCCTGCCGATGTAGCCAGGACGGCGACCCGCCTCCCAAGAAACAGCCGGATGCCTTTTCCCCTTGCGGCTCAGGGGAAACATCTCTATTATAAGAACATGATTTTTCACCTTCATCCTTGGCTCACACAGGAGTAACGGAAGTGACCTCTTCAGACTTTTTCTCCCTGCTCAGCGCCGTAAGCCTTTTTGCCATTGCCATCGCCCTGGTGCCGACCTTCATGCAATTTCGCCGCACCCTGCAAAAGCTGGAAATCTGCATCGAGAGCATTAACAAGCATGTTGACCCGCTGTGCCGCTCCCTGACCGAGGCGGCCAACGAAATCCAGCTTCTCTCCATCTCCTTGGGCGACAAGGTGGAAAAAACGGATGCGGTCATCTATACCGCCCAGAAGTCGGCGGAAACCCTGCTTACCACCACCACCATGTTCAAGGAAGCGGTTCGCCCCTTTATCACCACGCTGGGCGGTTTCAGCGCCGGGGTCGTGGCTTTTTCGCAGTTCCTCAACCGATCACGGAAAAAAACCAAAATAGGAGACTGATATGAGCAGAGACAATTGCGACAATTCCAGCACCGCAGTATTGGCCTTCCTGGCCGGCACCGTTGTCGGCGCGGCCATCGCCCTGTTGACCGCCCCGAAGACCGGGCAGGAGACCCGGGAAATGCTGGCCGATTATGGGGCCGAGCTGAAGGAACGGGCAAAGACCCTGCCCGATGATTTTCAGGAATACAAGGAAACCGCCATCGAGCGGAGCAAGGAGATGATCGCCAAGGGCAAGGAACTCATCAGCAGGGGCACGGACCTGGCCGCGCAGGGAAAGGAATTTCTCGACGAGAAAAAAAGAACCCTCAGCGAGGCCATCGAGGCCGGAAAGATCGCCATGCAGGAAGAGCGGGAAGCCCTGGCCCACAAGCTGGAAGACAAGGATTAGTTACACCTTTGGTTGTTGCCTCCCCTCCCTTGACGGGAGGGGATTGAGGGGTGGGTGACGTTGCAGACTGAGTCCGCGCCGGCAAGTTCCCCCACCTCCTAGCCTCCTCCCGCAGGTAAGCGTAGACTCCGGAGGGGAAGAGGAACTTACAAAAAAGCGGCGATCTCATTGTGTTGAGACCGCCGCTTTTTTATTCACGCACTACACATCCCTCACCGCTTGTTTTTTCGCACCTCGCCTGCCCTCCCACCCCAATTCAGCTTATTGCGCAGGATTTCAAAATAATCCTTCTGGGGCGAACAGATGAGCCGCAGGGGTCTTTCCGAGGCCACGACCTCCAGGGTGTCGGCGGCCGACATCTCCCAGGCAGGCTGGCCATCGACAATAACCTTCACCTCGTTGGCCTGCTCGGCAAGCCGGGTGGTAAGGCATACCGCGGCAGGAAGAAGCACCGGGCGGCTTTCCAGCATGAACGGACAGATCGGCGTCACCAGGATGGATTGCAAGGCTGGGTTGACAATGGGCCCCCCGGCGGAAAGGTTGTAGGCCGTGGAGCCGGTGGGCGTGGAAAAAATCAGCCCATCCGCCCGGTAGGTTGTGATGTACTCCTGATCGGCCCAGGTGCTCAGCTGAACCAATTGGTCGACACTGCCCTTGCTGACCACGACATCATTGAGGGCGTAGCGCCAATCGGTCGCCTCGCCACCGCGATGGATCCTGGTCTTGAGCATCAGCCTTTCCTCGACAACGATCTGCCCGGCGAGAATCCTTTCCAAAACCTCATAGCGTTCGCTCACCGCCACTTCGGTCAGAAAACCGAGATCGCCGAGGTTCACCCCCACCACCGGCACGCGCAGCCGGCTGGCCTGATCCGCCACATGAAGCAGGGTGCCGTCCCCGCCCAGGATGATCAGCAGGTCCATGTCATCGGCAATGGTATCGACTGCGGCGCCAATACCCCGCTCCGCCAGCCAGGGGAGCAGTTCCTTGCTCATCTCCAGGGCGGCGACAGAATCCTTTTTGCAGATGATCCCAACCTTACGGATTTCCATTACCACCCCAATCTACTTGCTTGTTCCGGAGAGCACCAGCCGGCCAAGCTCGCAGGAGCGGTTGGTGGCGGCCTCAACCGCATTGGTTACCAGCGCCCGGAACGCCCCTTTTTCAAGCTCATGCAGACCGGCAATGGTTGTGCCGCCGGGCGAGGTGACCATGGCCCGCAACTCGGCGGGATGCCTGGTGCCATCCAACGCCAACAGAACCGAACCAAGCACGGTTTGCAAGGCCAGGCTCTGGGCCACGGGACGGGCCAGCCCCACCTTGACACCGGCGTCGATCAGGGACTCTATAAAGGTAAAGACATAGGCCGGGCCGCTGCCGCTCAAGCCGGTAACCGCGTCAAGATATGTCTCATCCAGAACAAAGCTGACGCCGACCGCATCGAAGATGCTGGTAGCCACGGACAGATCCTCGGAGCTCACCCCCTGGCCGGGGCTCAGGGCGGAAGCGCCCTTGAGCACGATGGCCGGGGTGTTGGGCATGACCCGGATCACCCGGCAGCCGCGCCCGGAAACCGCGCCTTCCAGCACAGCCAGAGGGATGCCCGCGGCAATGGAGATGAGCAAATGCGTCGCGTTGATTTTTTCGCGGGACTCGCTGAGCACCGCCCCTATCACCTGGGGTTTTACCGCCAGGATAACGACCTTGCACTCCGCCCAGACAGCGGTAGCTTCCGACACTGCGGTAACATTGTATTCCTTCTGCAACAACGCCCGCCGGGCACTGCTGGGATCGGCAACCAAAATCTGTCCGGCCTCGACAAGCCCGGCCCCGGTGATGCCCTTGATCAGGGCTTCGGCCATCAACCCCCCGCCGACAAAGCCAAGTTTTCCTGAAAAACCCATAGCTAACTCCTCATGGTTAAGCCTGGCCGGGCTTGAAAACCCAGGCCATGGCGGATCAACAACAATGGTATTGCTGCATCGTACCAATTTCCCCCGCCATTGCAAGGAGGATTGACAGGTTCGCACAAAGCTCCGATCTCCGGGCGTAAAAAAACCCGCGGAAGGTCAACCTCCGCGGGTCGTTCCTCTCGAAAGAGGAGTGGTTATTCAAGCAAAGCAGGGCTGTCCGGCAAGAGCGATGCTGGGGGGCAGCAGGTAGGAGAGCAGCTTGTCGCCAGCCTCCCTGGTGCTCACAACCACCTTTTCCAGCACCCGGTTATCGCCTTCCTTCTTATAGGCGATCAGATCCCAGCGCTCGGGCTGGGCGGCAAGCTGTTTCATCAAGGAGAAATGGTGGCCATGCCCGGATTTCCTGGTCACGACATGCCCGAGCAGGGGAAAGCCCAGCAGGGCGAGATCGCCGATCACGTCAAGGGTCTTGTGCCTGGCGAACTCATCGGCAAACCGCAGCCCCTCGGCATTGACAATGCCGTCATCGTCGATAACCACGGCGTTTTCCAGGGAGCCGCCCAAGGCAAGTCCGCTCTGCCGGAGCTTCTCGACCTGATCCAGGAACCCGAAGGTTCTGGCCCCGGCAACCTCCTCGGCGAATTTCTGGGGATTCAGATCGCTGGAAAAGGTCTGTTTCCGGATCAGGTGGTGGTTGAATTCGATCTCGCAGGTAACCTTGAACCCGTTATAGGGCAGAATCTTCACATAGGAATCACCCTCTTTATAGGAGATTTCCTTCTTTACCTTGAGCATCCACTTGCAGGCATTCTGCCGACGACGGCCCACCCGCTTCAGCACATGCACAAAGGGACCGGCGCTGCCATCCATGATGGGCACCTCGGGGCCATCCAGCTCGACCACCGCGTTGTCGATGCCCATGCCGAAAAGCGCGGCCAGCAGATGCTCGGTGGTGGAGATCATCGCCTCGTCCTCGGTGGCGATGGTGGTGGCAAGCCGGGTGTCGATGATGCGATCCATGAAGGCCGGGGTTGGCGCGGCCTGCGGCATATCGCTGCGGACAAAACGAATCCCGCTGTTCTCCTCGCCGGGCAGAATGGAGAGGGTGGCAACCTTGCCGGAATGAAGGCCGATGCCGGCGAAACTTACCGGCCGCTTGATGGTGTGCTGTAAAGAATCCATATGATAAACACTCGCTTATGGTCTGTGTGTATTTTGCAACGATAACGATACCAGTAGTGGATTAGTGCAAGAAACAGACCACCACGCAAATACAGGGGGCAAAAATATAAAGTTTATTTAATTTCAGCATGTTACACAGGAGAGGCACAAACAGTGCGAAACAGAGGGAGACCCAGACTGTTGCAAAAAACACACACTCCGAAAACATCCACTTCCGGGTGTGTGTTTTTTCAGAACACACCTATCAAGGCTGCTCGCAGAGGTGATCGGCGATGAACCGATCGAAGCCCGGATCCATATGGAGTTCGATGGTCAGAGCCAGAATGGGAAACTCCCCGAAAAAAGGCCGGAGTTTGACAAAATCCTTTTCCGTGGTGATCAGCACCCGGGCTCCGCATGCCTTGGCCACAGCGACAAGAGCGGCAACATCCTGCCCCGTATAGCCGTGGTGATCCTTGAACTCCTTGAACCCGGCAAGAGAAAATCCCTCCTGACGCAGGGTCTGACGGAAGGAATCCGGGTTTGCGATCCCGGCAAAGGCGAACACCTCCATGTTCCTGGCCTCGGCGAGGGTGCATTCCGCGTCCGGTTGGCTGTGCCAGATGCCGCGAGGGTGATACTCCCCCATAAACACGGGTTTTCCGGGGGCCTCCCCCTGGAGCCAAAAAAGAAAATCCTTGACCCGGTTACGATTGCCGCTGTCAACCCCGGTAATGACAAAGCCATGGGCCCGCTTCAGGGCGGAGAGCGGCTCCCGCAGTTCCCCGCCGGGAAAAACCCGGCCATTGCCAAGGAGGGTCCGGGCGCTGAACAGAACCAGGTCCAGATCACGCTGCACGGCAAGATGCTGAAACCCATCATCCATGACGATGCGGTTCACCCCGAACTTCTCGATGGCCTGCCTTGCAACCACCGCCCGTTCAGCCCCGGTCAAAACCGGAACCCCGGGCAGCGCCTCGGCCAGCATGAAGGGCTCATCCCCGGCCATCTCCGGCGAAAGCAAGGTGCGCGCGCCATCGGAAACGATATTCACCGCGCCGGAACCCTTTCCGCCATAGCCGCGGCTGACAATGGCCGGACACAAACCGCTGTCCAGGAGCAGACGGGCGACATAGCGCACCATGGGCGTTTTTCCGGTGCCCCCCAAGGTAAGATTGCCGATGCTGACCACCGGCACCACCAACCTTTGGGATTGCAACAGGATATTTTTCCGGTACAAAAAGGCACGAAGCACCATGACCAGGCTGTACACCGGCGAAAAAATACGCCCAACCAGAAACAGGACACCGAGCAGCTGCTTCATCCCCTCTCCTCCCGCGCCAAGACGCTGCGGACCAGCGCGAGATGCGCCTCGGTGACTCCGCGTCGTGCGGCAATCAGCTCCTGCCCCCGGCGCCCTGCCCGTTCCCGCTCGACGGAATCCCCCAACAGAAGAGAGAGGGCAGCGCAAAGCTCCGCTGCATCACAAACCTGTCTGGCCCCGCCTGTTGCCAGAAGATCGCGGCTGATTTCGGCAAAATCCTCCATGCACGGGCCGAACAATACCGGCTTTCCATGCACCGCGGGCTCCAGGGGATTATGCCCCCTTTCCGGAACCAGGCTGCCGCCGACAAAGGCCACATCGCAGAGAGCGTACACCGATGCCAACTCCCCCAGGGTATCGAGGATCAGCACCGAACCCTCCCCTGCACCGGAAAGCGAACGGCGGAAGGCAGGAATACCCAGCCGGGCCGCCATGGCCGCAAGCTCGGCTCCCCGCTCCACGTTTCGCGGAGCCACGACCAGAAAAAGATCGGCAAAAGAGCGGGCAAGGCTTTGAAAGGCAGAAAAGACAAGCTCTTCCTCGCCCCGGTGGGTGCTGCCCGCCACCCACACCAAGGCCTGCTCCGGAATCCGCAAGGCAGCCCGGTCAAGCCCTGACGTGACGGAGCTTCCGGACAGGGCGGCATCGTATTTGAGATTGCCCAAAACCACCAGACGGGCTGGGTCAACCCCCAGTTGGCGCATGCTGACCGCATCCTGTTCCGTCTGCATGGCAAGGGCCTGAAAGGAGTTGAACAGCGGCCTGAAAAACCAGCGGAACCTGCGGTATCTGAGCAGGGAACTTTCCGAAACCCTGCCATTGACCAGCAAAGAGGGAATACCCCGCCGGTTGAGTTCCCGCAAAAAATTCGGCCAAAAATCGGTCTCCACCAAAACAAAGAGATCAGGCCTTGCCCAGGACAGCAACCGCCTTACGCTCCACAACGGATCAAAGGGGAAGGGCACAAAGCAATCGACATATTCCTGAAGGGTGGCGCGGGCAAAAGACTCCCCGGCCCGGGTGGCCGAGGAAAAAAGGATGATCCCCTGGGGATAGCTTCGCCGCAGCTCCCGCACCAGATTCCGGGCGGAAGCCACCTCGCCCACGGACAGGGCATGCACCCAGATGCGGGGCCTGTACGAACCGTCACCGCCGGGGCTCTCCCCAAGGGCAAACCCCAGCCGCTTACCGGCACGGCTGCGGTACTTGGGGGTCAGTATAACTTTGACGAAAAGAAGCGGAGCGAATACAATCACCCCCACCGTCACAAACAGATTGTATAAAAAAGCAGACACCATATTCATTATGAACCTGATCTTACTCCATCCTCGGGAACTGACCGGTCAGCACGTCACTCTGACCGGGCGCCGCGCCGAACACATCCGCAAGATTCTCCGCGCCACAATCGGGGACACTCTCCGGGTCGGCATGCTGGGCGGGTTGCTCGGCGCCGGCTGCATCCGGGAGATGGCCGGCGACACCGTTGTCCTTGAGGTGCAACTCACCAGCGAACCGCCACCTTTTCCGCCCACCGACCTGATCCTGGCCGTGCCCCGCCCCATCATGCTGAAACGGGTCTTGGCCCAGGCGGTCTCCATGGGGGTAAGCCGGATCTTCCTGATCAACGCCAACCGGGTTGAAAAAAGTTTTTTCAGCTCCACCCTCATCCGGAACAACGACTTTACGGAACCGCTCTGCCTTGGCCTTGAGCAGGCCATGGACACCAGACTGCCGGAGATCTCCGTTCACCCCCGCTTCCGGCCATTCGTGGAAGACTTTCTACCCGAACTGCTCCACGATTGCCCCATCCGGCTTCTTGCCCATCCGGAAGGCGACCGGACCATTGCCCAGGCGGCCGAAGGGTTGTCGGGGCAGCCGGACCAACGGGCAATCCTTGCCATCGGCCCGGAGGGGGGCTGGGTTGATTTCGAGGTGCAACGCTTCAAGGAGCAAGGCTTCATGCCCTTCAGCCTCGGCGCCCGCATCCTCCGCGTCGACACCGCAGTCCCTGCCCTGCTGGGTCAGCTCAACCTCCTGCGCCGGCTTCCCTGACGCCGGAAATCATCACCAGCCAAAACGCTGGCGAGCCCGCTCCACCAGCATGGTCAATTCCTTGAACCCCAAGGCATAGAGCGTCACCCCGTAGATCGCGCCTCCGGTTGCAACAGAGACCACAAGCGCGGCGACACTTCCCGGAAAACTCGCCAGGGCAAAGGGGGCAAGGAGATAGTGCAACCCGGCCAGCCAGAGGGCCATGCCCAGGGAAGCGCCCAAAACCTTGCCCAGCCCGGCAAAAAGATAACGCAGGGAATACCCGCCGAGCTTCCGGTACAAGACCGTGCTCAGGAAAAGAAAATTCAGGATCATGGCGCAGGAGATGGACAGGGCAAGGGCCTTGTGCTGCAAAAGGCCGATGGTAAGCCAGACCAGAAGGACATTGACCGCCATGGTCAGAAAGCTGCCCAGCACCGGATAGCGGGTCTCATCCAGGGCATAAAACACCGGCACCATGATCTTGACCGAAGAGTAGGCAAACAACCCCACGGCATAACAGGACAACGCCTCGGCGGTTCGCGTAGTGGCCAGGCTGTCAAAGCTGCCGTGCTGAAAAATGACCCGGGTGATGGGCTCGCCCAGCAGCATCAATCCCACCGAAGCCGGAATGGTCAGGGAAAAGGCCAGGGTCAGCGAGGAGGCATAGGTTTCCCGCAGATTACCCATGTCCTTCAACGCCGCATACCGGGCAATCACCGGCAGGGTAGCGGTGGAGAGCGCCACCCCGAAAAGACCCACCGGCAACCAGAACAGACGGAAAGCGTAACTGAGCCAGGAAAGGCTCCCCTGGGCCAGGGAAGAGGCGAAATAGGTATTGATCAACACATTGATCTGCAAGGGCGCAAGGCCGATCACCGCCGGGGCCATGAGTTTCAGGATGCGGCGCAGGCCGGGATGGCGGAGGTCAAGCCGGGGCATAAAGACAAACCCGGCCTTGAACAGGGCCGGCAATTGGCAGCCAAGCTGGAGCAGGCCGCCGATCAGGGTGCCGATGGCCATGCCCACAATGGGCGGCTGGCCGAAGCGGGGCATGAGCAGGGCAAAGCCAACGCCGCCGACGATGGAACCAAGGTTGAAAAAGCCCGAGGCCAGAGCCGGGATGAAAAAACGGCCCCGGGTATTCAAAATCCCCATCACCACGGAGGAGAGGGAGATAAAGATAAGAAAGGGGAACATGATCATCGAGAGGAGCGTGGTGAGCTCGACCTTTCCCGGAATCGCCTCAAACTCGGCCTCGACCATGAAACCGACGATCCGCTCTGCAAAAAACACCCCCAACAGGGTAAGGCAACTGAGCAGAATCCCGATAAAAACCAGGACATTGCCCGCCAGGGCCCAGGTCGCCTTTTCGCCCTTATTGGTTTCATAATCGGAAAAAACCGCGACAAAGGCGGCGCTCAAGGCGCCTTCGCCAAAGAGATCCCGCAGCAGATTGGGAATGCGGAAGGCCACCACGAATGCGTCAAAGGCAAAGCCCGCCCCGAAAAACACCGCAAAAACCTGCTCCCGGACCAGCCCCAGGATCCGACTGCACATCACGGCCACGCCGACCGTGCCGGCGGATCTGGCTATTTTTCCCGTATCCTGGGAGGGTTTTTTCATGGCATTTACCAAAAAAACAAGGGGATGCAGCCGGCAAAACACCTTGCCCGGCAACCGATATCGCAGACACGGCTTAAATTGTACCGACCAAAATAGCAGGTTGCCGGGAAGAAGACAACAGGCATTCCGATTAGCTGCTTGACTTCATTGGATTTTTCTTACTACTATGCGACAGACCTCAACCTGCCCCAAGGAGACAGCGCATGACAGCATACACCGGCGGCATACTGACCATCAGCGACAAGGGTTCGCGCGGAGAGCGGGAAGACACCAGCGGCCCTCAGTTGCAAGCAATGCTCATCGAACAGGGATTTTCCGTGGTGGCCTACACAATCGTCCCGGACGAAATCGCCCAAATACAGGAAACCCTCCGTGCCTGGGCGGATGAGAAGAAAATCGACCTGATCCTGAGCACCGGCGGCACCGGCGTTTCCCCCAGCGATCAGACCCCGGAGGCAACCCGGGCGATTCTTGACCGGGAGATCCCCGGCATCGGCGAAGCCATGCGCGCCGCCAGCCTGCAAAAAACCCCCAACGCCATCCTTTCCCGGGGCATCGCCGGGATCAGGAAACAGAGCCTGATCATCAACCTTCCGGGCAGCAAGAAAGCGGCCCAGGAGAACCTGGCGGCGGTGCTCCCCGCTTTGCAGCATGCCATTTACAAGATCCAAGGCGGCGCCAAGGACTGCGGAAGCTGAGCCCGTAACGAAAAAGGCCCACGGAAAAACCGTGGGCCTTGCACAACAAACCATATAAAAAATTAATCAGCCGCAATCAACCTCAACGGCCATGGTGTCTTTCTTCTTCATGGCGTCAATCTCCCCGATCAGATACGGGGATTCGCCCAAGGCAATCAGTTGCTGCATGCAGTCATCCACCTGTTTCGCGTCAACCACCACAACCATGCCGATGCCGCAGTTGAAGGTCCGGCACATCTCATGGGACGAGATTTTTCCATTTTTCTGCAGAAAATCAAAGATCGGGAGAACCTGCCAGCCCTTCTTGTTGATCACCGCCTTGCAGCCATTGGGCAAAACCCGCGGGATATTATCAATAATGCCGCCGCCGGTTATGTGAACCAGTCCCTTCACCTTGAAATTCTTCACCAGATTCAGCAGGGTTTCGCTGTAGATCCTGGTCGGCCGCAACAACTCCTCGCCCAGGGTGCAGCCAAGCTCATCGATTCTATCGTTGACGCTGAGCCCCATCTCCTCAAAGCATATTTTGCGCACCAGGGAAAAGCCGTTGCTGTGCACCCCGCTTGAGGCAAGACCGATCAACTTGTCGCCGACGCTGATCTCGGAGCCGTCGATCAGCCTGTCCCGCTCGCAGATCCCGACCACAAACCCGGCGATGTCATAGTCCCCGGCCTGATACAGCCCCGGCATCTCCGCCGTTTCCCCGCCGATCAGGGAGCATTTGGCAATCTCGCAGCCCTTGGCGATTCCCTTGACCACGTCGGTGGCAACCCCGAGATCAAGCCCGCCGGTGGCGAAATAATCAAGAAAGAAAAGGGGATGCGCACCGCAGACGATGATATCGTTCACGCACATGGCCACCAGATCGATGCCGATGGTGTCATGCTTGTTGCACATCTCGGCGATCTTCAGCTTAGTGCCGACCCCGTCGGTGGACGACACCAGGACCGGATCCTGGAACTTGCCGCCGCCCAGGGCGAACAGGCCGCCAAACCCGCCAATGCCGGTAAGCACTCCGGGCCGGAAGGTAGAGGCGACAATCGGCTTGATGGCATCGACAAAGGCGTTGCCCTTATCGATATCAACTCCAGCTTCCGCGTAACGAGAAATCTCTTTCTTAGCCATAATCGTCTTCGGTAACCCCAAATTCTCAATCTTATAAAAAAAGCCGCGGACAAAAAATCCGTGCGGTGCGTTCGTAATCCCTAGCCGAAATTTTCTCGGCATGTGACCCGATGGCCCTGATTCTTCTTTTTTTTACGAGACCATCTTTAATTGCCAGCCCCGTAAAAGTCAACCAGTTTTCCGGTAACACCTTGAGAACACAAGGCTTGCGTAAGGCAATGGGCGCAAGGACAAACTTCCACGCCACTCTCTCCTTGATTGAAAGTGTACCCTGTTCAGCCGGATAAACTCAAGCGCATTTCATCCCCGCCGCGCGAATTGCCGGGAAAGGCCCAGCCAGCCCAGATTGCCTGGAAAAATCACTTGCCTTGGTTGACCTCCTTCACATTGTGCATTATTCTTCAGCTTATGAAGTTTTTAATGAAATACCAAGTTTCCCTTATTGTGTTCCTGCTGCTCCTTGGCACGTGTTTTTTCGTCTTCGGCTTTAAAACCACGTCCCCAGCTTCCTGAGCTGGAAAAGCAAAAGCGCCCCAGGTCGGAGCGCCAGTAACCCGGCAACCCCCACTGACACCAGAAGCCATGCGCTTACGGAGGATATCACCATGAACATTGAACGATGCATCAAGCTTGCCAACGAAGAACACTACTGCCCTCACTGCAAGGGGCGGCTTTCCTGCTGCGAGGCCCCTCCATTCCACATCGGCGATGGCCTGGGGTGGGGATCGGACATCCTGTTCATCTGTCTCAACAATGACTGTCCCCTTTTCGCCAACAGCTGGGAACAGTTCGAGGAACGGTATGGCCACAAGGCTTCCTGCCGCTACATGCTGCTGCCGGGAGAAGATACCGGCATGACCATGATGGTGGGCGGCGCCGACGCCTTTACCGGCTCGATAATCGACATTGACGCCATCCAGAAGCAAAGCGAACGCCACCGCAAGGAAAAAACCCACACCGAAGATTTGGAAACCTGCGTGGCTGAAAACAATCTCACCCCCGCCCTCTGTCTCGTCCTCGACAACTGCGCGGATCTCGCGGCGCGTAAACGGGCCTGCGAACTCCTGATCGACCTGAACAACCTCGACTGCATCGACCCGATCCGCAACCACAATTTCGTCCATGGCGACATCGAGATGCAGGCCAACCTTTCCATCAAGCAACTCCTGGAAAACAACCACCGGAAGGAATGTCCCTATTGCATGGAGATCGTCAAATCCCAGGCCAAGGTGTGCAAGCACTGCAGTAAAGATTTATAAGCCCGCGCCCTCCCCGACTTTGCCCTTGCGAAACGGAAACCGATTGATTATATAGGGGGCGTTGGTTCCGGGGAGGATATCCCCACCATATGGTGAGCGTAGCTCAGCTGGTGGCAGCACCGGGTTGTGGCCTCGGAGGTCGTGGGTTCAAGTCCCATCGCTCACCCCACGAAAAAGATAAGGGTTTCGCATCATTGCGAAACCCTTTTTTATTGCCCATGGGCAGCGCCATGGAGCCGACCCGGTTGTCAGGGGGTGCCTTTCCCCCGATGCAGCCAGGAAATCTTGTCCCACAGGCCGCGAAGAATCTGCACCTCATGTTCGGTCAATCCCTGGCGGGCAAGCATCCGCCTAAAGGCGCGGACCAGATGCTCCGGGTTCTGCGGATTGAGAAAACCCACCTCAAGAAGCACCTGGCGCATCTGGGCAAACATGGCTTCCAGATTCTTTCCCAAGGCCGGACGTTTCCCACGCGTCTTGTCCTCGGCTGGGGCGGAAAATTGCAAGGAGGCCTCATACAGGCAGACCGCCACGGCCTGGGCAAGGTTCATGGAGGGCAAGTCGGCGTGGGTGGGAATGGTCACACAGTATTGACAAAGGTCCAGATCCTCGGTCTTGAGCCCGGTATCCTCGGGGCCGAAAACAATAGCCGCTTTGGCGGTTTTTGCCAGGCCGGCAACGGTCTTAGCCGCCTCCGCCGGAGAGAGCAGTTCTTCCCTGTATTTCCCGAATCGCCGGGTCGTGCCCAGGGCAAGGTTCCGGTCCGACAGGGCAAGAGCCAAATTCTCATACACCCTGGCCCGCTCAAGAAGATCAACCGCGGACACCGCCATATTGCGGGCTTCCGCCCCAAGATGACTCGCGCGCGGCTGCACCAGACGCAGTTCGCCAAAACCGAAATTCTTCATGACCCGGGCAACCGAGCCTATATTGCCGGCCCCTTTCGGCTCCACCAAAACGACACAAAGATGATCATAAGACAGAGACATGGAAAGAAAACCTGTTGGACATGCCAAGACATCATCATTCTTTCGGCAGGGCAGTATCCGCCGGAAAAAATTCTCCTGAAATTCAGTGAACCTGCAGGTTATCGACAACTCCCCGGACACCCTCTATGGAACGAATCAGATTGAGAACCTTTTTCTTCGTTTCCTGGTTTGGCACCGTGCCGGTAACATTGGCGGAGCCCGAGTAAACATCCACGTCGATATTGAGCGATCTGATGCCGGGCTCTTCCATGAGCCTCGTCTTGATCTTCGTGCCAAGCACCTTATCATCGAACCCCTGGCCCATGGTGCGGGAGCCGATCCGGAGTTCATTTTTTACCCGCACAACCCCGGATACTGATTTGGCGATGCTGCCGGCCCGGTTCGCCTCCTGCTGCGAGTCGACATACCCTGACAGGACCACCACCCCGGCCACGGTATCCACATCAATATTGCGGGCCTTGACGTTTTTATCCCCGATGAGTTCGCTTTTAACCTTGGCGGTGATCGCCGCGTCGTCAAGCATCGTTCCGGCGGACCGCTCATCCGAACCCACCGCGTACCCGCCTGCCGCGCCTCCACCCACTACGGCGGCGGTACAACCCAAAGTTAGCAGCATACAACCGCAACAAAGCGCTCCGACTAAAAAATTCAGCAATTTCATTGGGGGAACCTCATCCTTTTTTTGTTTTTCGTATTGTTACCCTTGCCAACCTATCCACCTTGAAGGATATCAAGAAACCGGCGCATTCCACACCGGCCGGGACAATCCCTCTCCCATGGCCCACTGCCGGACACCATGTAACTATACCCAAAGACGCCCCCCATACCCACTCCTTTATTCCTTTCAATATTTTTTCTATTGCATTAAAAGAAAAGGTGAAGTATGTTGTTAAAACTAAAATAAATTTAAAAAGAAGTAATACCTCTTCATGATATCCATCCAGCCGTGTTATTTCCCCTGCTTCGTCAGTCTCCCTCAAAGTTTCTGCCGACAACATACTTCGTTAAATAACAGAAAATAGAGTGGAACATCCCCTGGACGGACGCATTGTCGATTTTACCCCTTGCCGCACCCAAGCATCATTCCTGCCCCCCTTCCGGCACCCACACCAAAACAATGGACATATTCGGTGCTCTCGAAAAAGACACCGTCTACGCGATGCAGCTTGACTTTTTTACCATTACATTGCATCGCTAATTGAACAAAGGAGTTCTAATGAGTTTTGAAGAGTTTCAGTTTCACCCCCAGATAATTGCCGGCATCAAAGCCTGTGGTTATACTTCTCCAACCCCCATCCAGCGCGAGGCCATGCCTCCCATTCTCGCCGGCCGCGATATCCTTGGCCTCGCCCAGACAGGTACCGGCAAGACCGCAGCCTTTGTGCTCCCCCTTCTGCAACGCCTGCAGGCCGGACCCCGCAAAAAAGTACGTGCGCTCATCGTTGCTCCCACCAGGGAGCTTGCTGAACAGATCCATGAAAATATCGGCACCATGGCCGGGCAGACCAGACTGCGCAGCGTTGTTATCTATGGCGGCGTGGGCAAGCCTGGTCAGATCAAAAAAATCAGGGAAGGCGCCGAGATCATCGTTGCCTGCCCAGGACGCCTGCTTGACCACTTGAACGACAAAGCCATCAACCTCCGTGAGGTTGAGGTTCTGGTTCTCGATGAAGCGGACCACATGTTCGACAAGGGCTTTTTACCGGACATCCGGCGGATCATGAAGCACCTGCCGACCCAGCGCCAGAACCTTGTTTTTTCCGCCACCATGCCTGCGGAAATCCGTCACCTGGCCGAAGATATCCTGAACAACCCGGCGACGGTCCAAATCAATCACACCCAGGCCGTGACATCCATCTCCCATGTGCTCTTCCAGGTCGCAAAAGAGAATAAAACATCCTTGCTGAAAAGCATCATGGCCCAGGAAGAGATGGCAACCACCCTGATCTTCACCAAGACCAAACACAAGGCCAAAAGCCTGGCCCTGGCCTTGGAAAAATCCGGATACAGCGCCACCTCTCTGCAGGGCAACCTGTCCCAGCAGAAACGCCAGCAGGCGCTGGACGGCTTCAAGAACGGAACGTTCAAGGTTCTGGTTGCCACGGATATCGCCGCCCGCGGGATTGACGTCTCCGGGATTTCCCATGTCATCAACTTTGATGTCCCGGATACGGTTGAAGCATATACGCATCGTACGGGCCGCACCGGCCGGGCCACCCGGACGGGCGAAGCCCTTACCTTGGCCGCAGGAGAAGACAGCAAGATGATCCAGGCCATCGAGCGCACTCTGGGCAAAAAGATGGTCATCAAGAGCATCGCCGGTTTTGTTGCCGACGCTCAAGATCGCGACGAACCAATCAAGTATCGGCGTGAAATGCCGATGAGAAAAAAACAAACCCCTGCCGGATCGGGGAGAAACAAGCGCACCAGGGCCTCATCCTTTGATTTTGGCATCCCGGTTCCCGCTCAACGACAGTAAACCGGTTTGGGTAACCAAACCTCCAGTCGGCATATTAATGCCGGCTTTATAACAAAGTGGTTCCTACGTGGGACCGAGTACAAAGGAGTAGTACAAGATGGCAGAAGGCACAGTTAAATGGTTTAATGATTCAAAGGGGTTTGGTTTTATTGAGCAGGATGGCGGCAAGGATGTATTCGTACATCATTCCGCAATTCAGGCCCAAGGATTCAAATCGTTGAAGGAAGGCGCACGGGTAACCTTCGACGTTGTCGACGGCCCCAAGGGACCCTCCGCGGCCAATGTGGTACAACAGTAAAACCCCAGGTTTGGGCAACCAAACCTCCAGCCGACATATCAAACGAGATAGTTCGGCTTTATAACAAAGTGGTTCCTACGTGGAACCGAGTACAAAGGAGTAGTACAAGATGGCAGAAGGCACAGTTAAATGGTTTAATGATTCAAAGGGTTTTGGTTTTATCGAGCAGGACGGCGGCAAGGATGTATTCGTACATCATTCCGCAATCCAGGCGCAGGGCTTCAAATCCTTGCAGGAAGGCGCCCGGGTAACCTTCGACGTTGTCGACGGCCCCAAGGGACCCTCCGCAGCCAATGTCGTTCAACGCTAAAACCTGTTGAATGATATTTTAAAGCCCCGCTTCGGCGGGGCTTTTTTTTGCAAAAAAAATGGCCTACGGAATTATCCGTAAGCCATTTATGTTACTGGAGCCAACGAGGAGAATCGAACTCCTGACCTACTGATTACGAATCAGTTGCTCTACCAACTGAGCTACGTTGGCGTTATACCTTGCGGGATAACGATATTTTTCGTATTTTAAATGATGCTCTGCATCTATCAACTTTACCCAAAAGTGTCAAGACCTTCCCGTATCCCTTGCGGCAAAACATCTAAAAACTCGCCCCAGGCCCATTGGCAATAATGAAAAAAAACCGCCCGGTTTCCATTCTTGTCGTCGATGACGACAAAACCCACCGCATCATGCTGAAGACCATGCTGAAGCAATGGGGCTGGCAGACAGAAGAGGCGGATGACGGAACAACCGCCATCGAGGCCGTGCACCGCACGCCCTTTGATGCCATCCTCATGGATGTCCGCATGACCAAGCTGGATGGCATGGAAGCCCTGCGCCGCATCCACGCCTACAATCCAGCCATTCCCGTGATCATCATGACCGCGTACTCCTCGGTGGATGCCGCGGTGGAAGCCATCAAGATCGGCGCCCACGACTACCTGACCAAACCCCTGGACTTTGACCGGCTCAAACTCACCATGGCCCATGCCCTGGATCACCGGCAAATCCAGGAAAACAAAGAATCTTCCCGCAACAATACAGGTTCGGCCATGGATGCCGTGGGAATTATCGGCCGATCAGGTCCGATGCGCGAACTTATGGAAATGGTCTCCTACGTCGCGCCAACCGAGGCAACCGTTCTCATTTCCGGAGAGTCCGGCACGGGCAAGGAGTTGATTGCCGCCGCCTTGCACCACAACAGCGCCAGAAAAAATGGCCCCTTTGTCAAGGTCAACTGCGCGGCCCTTGTTGAAAGTCTTCTGGAATCGGAACTGTTCGGCCATGAAAAAGGCGCCTTTACCGGGGCCGATCGGCGGCGGGAAGGAAAATTCGCCCAGGCAAACGGCGGCACCATCTTTCTTGACGAGATCAGCGAAACCTCGCCGGGCATGCAGGCAAAACTGCTGCGCGTCTTGCAGGAACACGAAGTTCAACGGATTGGCGGACAGGAAACCCTTGCCGTTGACGTGCGCGTTCTGGCGGCCAGCAACCGCAACCTGGAGGAAGAGGTGACGCGGGGCGCTTTCCGGGAGGATCTCTACTACCGGCTCAACGTGGTGACCCTGCACGTCCCGCCACTCAAGGAACGCCGGGAGGATATCCCACTCCTGGCCGACTACTTCGTGGAAAAATTTGCCGGAAAAAACAACCGACAGGTCTCGGGCATCACGCCGCGCTGCATGGCTCTGCTCATCAACTATCCCTGGCCCGGAAACGTGCGGGAACTTGAAAACGCCATCGAGCGGGGCATTATCCTCATGCGCGGCGACTACCTCGACGAGGAATCCCTGCCCATCCCGGTGCAGCGCTTCGCCATGAAAAACGAGACCCCCCCATCTGCCTCCGCCCCCCCTGGTTCGCTGGAAGAGGCGGAACGGATCGTCATCACGAACATCCTGGCGGAAACGGGCGGCAACAAAAGTGAAGCGTCCCGCCGCCTGAACATCACCCGCAAGACCCTGCTCAGCAAGATGCACAAGTATGGCCTGAGCTGAAATTCTTCAGCTTACAGAGACCACCCCTGGAAAAGTTCATCCCCAAGAGGCTCCGCCTCCAGACGACGCTCCTCTTCCCTAGAGGCAAACAACACCGTTGCCAAGGCTGATACCCCGGCCATCTTTTTCCCGAAACGCACAACAAGCCCGGCTGCCGCCGCAAAATCCTCCGGGTGTTCCGCACCATGCAAAACCCCCATCGGCCCGGAGCGCTCCGGCATATGCACCAGAAAATCGCCCGGAGCGCAAAGCGCCCCAAGCCGCCCGTTTTCGGCTTCATCGCGCCCCAGGACAAGCCAGGCGCCGTGCGGCAACCGGAAATGACGGCCAAAGAGGAGCAAACGGATATCATTGGTCCTGACCTGGGGATAACGGGAATAATACCAGGCAATCCGTTTTGCCTGGTGCTCCTCGGTAAGGACACACCCCCCGGCAGGACGCGGATAATCCCTGATGCCGAACTGTTCGGCAAGTTGTATTTGCGGCTGCCGCCCCCTGCCGTTAAAATCAAGGAGCAGTTCCCGATCCACCAGTCCCTCACGCTCCGCCAGGGTGGGCTCCAGGTTTTTGGCGCACAACGGTCGCAGGAGGATGCCGGTGCAACCGCTGTCACGCTCGATCACCCGCAGGGTATCGCGGCGCTGGGACATGGGGCGCTGACCGATCACCTCGCCGGTAATCAGAAAGGAGGCGGAGAACTCCTCCATCAATCTTCTTGCCTCGGTCAGCAGGAGAATCTTGCAATCGATGCAGGGGTTGAAATTCTTGCCGTAGCCATGGGGAGGGTTGCGCAGCATGGCAAAATAGGGCTCGCTCACATCCCGGAGAACAACCTCGATGCCGTACCTTTCCCTGACCGTCCTGGCATAGTCCTCCTCCCTGGCCAAAAGCTCGTACCCGAAAAATGGAGTGACAAACTTGACCGCCTGCACCGCGATCCCCTGAGCCGCGACGACCCGGCAGGCAAGGAGGCTGTCCAGCCCGCCGGAAAAAAGAGCCAGGGCTTTGGTCATAAAGCACCCTTCCGCTCCATGAGCGTGCGCACGTAGGCCAGGGTCTGTTCGCTGACGGAATCACCATCCAGCATCCTGGCGAGCTCATGCTCACGTTTTTCAGGAGACAGGGGAATGATGGAAGTTTGGGTGCGCGCATCGACCAAGGATTTTTGCACCAGGAAATGCTCGTCGGCCAGGGAGGCAATCTGCGGAAGATGGGTAATGCAAAACACCTGATGATGCCCGGCCAGCTCGCGGATCTTCCTGGCCACGGCTTCCGCCGCCTTGCCGCTGATCCCGGCATCGATCTCATCGAAAATAACCGTATCGACCTGATCCTTCTGGGCCAGAAGCGTCTTCAAGGCCAGCATCAAGCGCGACAACTCACCGCCGGAGGCCACCTTGGCCAGGGGCTTGACCTCTTCGCCCTGATTGGCGGAGAACATGAATTCCGGACGGTCCCAGCCAAGCCTGGAGATGTTCCCCGGTCCCCCCCCCTGCTCTCCCTTGAAAGAGATCTCGAAAACCGCCTGTTCAAAACAGAGCGCAACCAGGGAAGCACGAATCTTGCCGGCCAACTCCAGAGCCGCTGCCTGACGAGCCGCGGAAAGCAGACCAGCCGCCTCGTTCAGGGCGGCTTCGCTCTGCCGCATTTCTTTTTCCAAGGCAGCCAGCCGCTCATCCAACGCCTCGATTTCCGCAAGCTCCTGCTTTGCCTCCTTGCCAAAGGCGATGACAGCATCGAGCTCGCCGCCATATTTTCTTTTAAGCCGCTGCAGCAGATCAAGGCGCGCCGTCACAACATCGAGTCGGGCCGGATCGCTGGCAAGGGTTTCCACATAATTGCGGATTGCCTGCACATGATCTTCCAGCTGAAAACAATTTCCAGCCACCTCTTCGGCCAGCCCGGCAAGACTTGGGTCAAAGGCGACCATCTGCGCCAGATTTTTCCGCACCACCGAGAGCGGGGCATTGACCGCCTCCGCCAAAAGGTGCCAGCTTTTTTTCCCAAGCCCGATCAGGTCATCGGAACCCCGCAGCCTGTCCCGCTCAAGAACAAGCTCCACGTCTTCGCCAGGATTCAGCGCAGCCTCCTCGATCTCCTGGACCTGAAAGGTGAGGAAATCCCGCCGCTGCTCCTTGTCCTTCTCCCTGGCCACGAGTTCCTGGTATGAATCCCTGGCTGCTGTCCATTTGTCATGGCATTGGGAGACAATAAGCCGCTGCGGCCAGAGACCGCCGACCGCGTCAATGCAATCGAGATGGCTGCGGGGCTGCAACAGCTGCTGATGATCGTGCTGGCTGGCAACGCTGAGCAGATTTTCCATCACCTCGCCCACCGCCTTGGCCGTGGCCAGACTGCCGTTCATGAAATACCGGCTGGACCCCTTCAGGGAAACAACCCGCTTGACCACCAGCTCGGCCTCGGGTTCAAATCCCATTTCCGCCAGTTTCTCCCGGATGACCCCATGCTGGGGATTGAGTTCAAAAAGCGCCTCAACCGTAGCCGTTTCCGCCCCGCTTCTGATCCAGGTGGCTGCGGCCTTTCCGCCTCCCAGCAGATGAATGGCCTGCAGGATGATGGATTTCCCGGCCCCGGTCTCTCCGGTAAGAACCGTAAGCCCTTCGGCAAAGGAAACGTGCAGTTTCTCGATGAGGGCAAGATTGGTGATGATGAGTTCCTTCAGCATATGGCTCTCTATACAGGATTATGGGGTGTTACGAAATGATCTTTATGTTTCCGGCTAGTTCGTTACGGCCCATTATGCCGCTCACGGCATTTCAATGTTACGGTTTTTTTAAACAACGGCTTGTCAGGAGATTGCAATGGTTGACCTGCCCGGTCCGGCGGAACGGAACAAATGGTGGCGCAAATGGTTGATCATCATTATATTATTATAAATACGTGGAGATGAAACCAAAGAACTCCCCCCAGAGCAGGCATCTGAATATTTCCCATGAATCATAACACAACCTTCCGGCGCCTCACCGCATCCATCGTCTGCGCGGTTTTTTTACTCGGCAATCTGCCCCTGGCGGGTTTTTCCCTGCCCCAGGCCCAGGCTTTCAGCGTCGGCGAGGAGCGGGAGGTCGGGGAAAAGCTCCTCTCCATTATCCGCAAGGAATTTACCCTTCTTGATGATCCAGACCTTACCGAATATGTAACCAATCTCGGGCGACAAACCCTGCAGCTCGCCGGACCACAGTTCTTTGATTATCATTTTTTCATCATCGACAACAAGGAATTCAATGCATTTGCCGCCCCGTCCGGCCTGATTTTTTTCCACTCAGGCCTCATCGACCTGTGCGACACCGAAGGAGAACTGGTCAGTGTTCTCTCCCACGAAATCGGCCATGCCGCCAGCCGGCATATCGCGGACCGCATCAGCAAATCGGGCAAACTCAATGCAGGCACCACGGCCCTGATGCTGGCGGGTTTGCTTCTCGGCCAAGGAGCCCTTTCCCAGGCCCTTGTTACCGGTTCCATGGCGGGCGGCCTTACCGCAAACCTCAAATTCAGCCGCGAGGACGAAGAAGAGGCAGACCGTTTATCCTACAAATGGATGTTGGAAGAACAACGCGACCCGGCGGACATGGTGAATATGCTCAAAAAAATGCGCCGGGTCAGCCGTTACCACCGAAAACAGGTGCCCACCTATCTGCTCACCCATCCAGAGCCGGAAAACAGAATCGGCTACATAGAAGACCTCATCCTACAGGATCCGCGGAAAAAAATCCAAACCCAGGATGAGTTTGCTTACAGAAGGTTCAAATACCGGGTGCAGGCCCTCACCCGGGACACGCAATCGATCCTGCCCATCTTGAAAAACAAGGCGGAGGAGCCGGGCACCCTGCAAAATGAACCCATGGTTTTTTTCGGTCTCTCCCAGGCCTATCTGGCAAACCGTGATTACCAAAAGGCGGAAGAGGCTCTCCAAAAAGTGATCAGCCGTTACCCGGACAAACACATCCTCAAAACAGATCTCGGCATGATAAAGCTTGAGGCGGGAGAAAGCAAAAAAGCCCTGGAACTCTTCCAGGAAATAAACAAGCTGGCGCCCAACGAGGCATACAACACATATTGCCTGGCCAAGGCCCTGCAACAGGCCGGAGAACCGGCGCAGGCGGTTCTCATCTATGAAAGCCTGACCGCGCGGATGCCGACCTATGCAAAACTCTATCAAGAAATCGGCAAAATCAGAGCCTCCCTTGGCAACAAGGCCCTCGGACACTACAATCTCGCCCTGTATCAATATTATGAGGGATCAAGCCTCTCGGCCCGCTACCACATCACGGAGGCGCTTAAAGGCCTTCCCGAGAAGGATCCTCTCTTCCCCAAGATACAAGAGCTTAAAAACAAGATCGTTCGAATCGACAAGATGTGAGAACGGCGAAGATGACCTGCGGGGCTTGGAAAACGTCGCGACGAGATACTACTGTTTGCGGCTGCGGAGCTTACGGATCGCCATCACCGCAAAATCGCGGAACAGCCGGGTTGCCTTGATCCGGTTTGAATCCAGCTTCGGCCGGCCTTTTTTACGGTCCAGATAGATCAGGCCGATGGGCTTATCGTCAAGGCAGATTGGAAAAAGATACACCGTCCGGTCCTTCACAAAGAATTTGAGGCTCTCGGGAAAGGCGTCAGGAGTGTTGGGAGGGATGGCCATATCCTTGCACGCCTTGAGAGACTTGGGGATGATGTACCCGCTCAGCGCGAGATCGTGTTCGAATCTGGCGATGCCCGCCGGATCTATGTCGCCCAGGCCGAACCGGCCGACCAACACCCGCCGGGTGGGCTGCACGCTGATCACGGCGAGAAGCACCCGGTCAAAACCGATGCCCCGGTAAAGGCCTTCCAGCAGGTTGATATAGAAGTCGTTGAGGTTGAACGGCCCCATGAGCGTCTCGGTGATGTCATGGATAAAATCGTTGATCGATTTATCCGGACTGGTCGGCAGCTCATCCAGCTCCTGAATGCCTGTTTCTGCCAAGAGCGCCCCTTCTCCAGGGACGGACTCCACCTCGGCTTCCACTTCCTCGCTTTTTGCCTTCTTCTTCCGCGCCGCCTTTGCAGGATCCTTTATCGCCTCCCCCAGGCCCCGGAGCCGACTGCGCATCTTCAGCTTGGAAAGGCCATAGCGAATGGAATCGGAGATATCCTCCGAGGCATCGACTGTCTTGTTGACCCGCTCCACAGCCTCTTCCGTGCTTACGGAGAGCATATCGCCATACTGACGAACAAGATCGCCTATGTCCTTTTCATCACAGACATACTCGATGAGCCGGTTGGAGAAGTTTGCGACATTTTTCAGATAGCCCAGGGTATCGTAAGTATTCTGGGGCACCGGCGGATCGGGGTTCATGGAAGCGCAGACCTTGTCGGACAAATTCCAGAAGGTTGCAACCTCAACCCCTATCTGGTCAAAGGTCAGCCCATCGAGAATCTGCCGGGTAGCGGCATCCTCGGACATGCCAGCCGCCACCTTTTCTTCGATCTCCCGGGAGATTTCCGGCATGTAGAGGCAGACAATGATCCTCCCCAGATTATGGAGAAGTGCGCAAATAAACGCCTCTTCAGGCACGATGTTGAGATTTTTTTCAACAGCCAGATCACGGGCCTGCAGGGCGCTCAGAAAGGATCGGGTAAGCAGTTTGCTGATCCCCTCTTTTTCAACCCCGTTTTTGACAAAATCCTCAAACAGGGCGATACCCGTGGCAAGGTCACGGACTGCGTCAAAGCCTATAATCGTAACCGCCTTGGAGATGGAATTGACCGGCCGGCCGAGGGAGTAGTAGGCGGAATTGACCACCTGCAGTACTTTGTTGGTGAGGGAATAATCCTTCAGGATTACCTTAGAAAGCTCATAACCCGAGCTCTGACTGCTATGGGTCAGGGAAATCAACTCTTGAACATTATGGGACATGGCCGGGAGTTCGCCCATGTTCATTTTTGCAAAGATTTCAGCAAGTTTCCCGCTTGACGGCGGTGCAGTCTCAGTCATATTTTTCCGTAAGCACCCAAAGTTCGAACAACCCGCCCCCCAGCCTTTACTGCCTCCAACTTACCATTATAATTATACAATATTTATAAAAAAAATCGAAAGCTGTAACGTTTTTTTATTACACGCTTATGTGATATATGATACGGTCATAACAGGCAAGTTAATTCCATGCAACTTTCTGATATAGTGTGACAAATAGTTTTATCGAGACGTTTCACCAAACACAGGCCGTATTGTTGTGTTATTTTTCCGCACATGCGGATTCAGACAAACGACTGATAATAATACGTAGCAGCCGGGATAAGGACGATGATGCAGGACGGAACGATCAATCTTGAGGATTACACCAAATCCGATTGGACCATTATGCTCAATGACCGGGTCATCGCCCGCTTCACCACCCATGAAGGCAGCAAGCTCATTATCGGCCGCAGCCCGGATGCGGATGTCGTCATCGACAACACCGCCATCTCCAGACATCACTCATCCCTTGAACTTCGGGATGGCCGCCATTACCTGGCAGACTTGAAAAGCACCAACGGCACCACCGTGAACGGCAAAAAGATTGCTTCAAAGGTGCCGATCACGGAGAAAGACGTTATTTTTATCGGAAAATTCCGTTTGATCCAGTCCGCGACAGACGACCAGCATGCTTCTTCATCCTACGCCACAGCCATGGATATCGATGACGAAGCAACTGTTTTTGTCAGCTCTCCGAGGCAACAGGCCACTGCTCAACCCAGCCAGACCGCCACCCCTTCGCAAAACGAAATCTACCGGCTCGCGGTAATAGAAGGCAACGCCGCGCCGACCACGCTCTCCCTTGACGGCAAGAGCAGTGTGAAAATCGGCAAGGATTCGTCCTGCGACATGATCATTTCCGGCTGGCTTGTCGGCAAGCCCCAGTGCTATGTGGTAAGCAAAAAAGACAAATATTACATAGTGCCCCAGCGATCATGGGCAAACACCCGGCTCAACGATGTCATCATCAAAGAGGAACGCCTCTTGCGCAAAGGCGACATCATCCAAATCAAGAGTGTGAAAATCAGGTTCAGTTAATCTCCCGGATGCTTTCCAGACTCTTTGATCAAATAGGCAAGTGGAAAAAAGGCGCCTTCCCGGGTATCCCAGGTGAAACACCCGCCCAATCCCGGCAGTCCCCAGCAGCCGTCCATATCCCGGAGGTTCCTGTCTGGGCGCCCGGAGATACCATTCTTAACCGGTATCTTATCGAACAGGTCATGTCGGGCTCCATGGGGAATATCTACATTTCCGAACATCTCGGCTGGAAGATAAAGGTCGCCATCAAAGCTCCCAGACCGGAAGTCCTTGCGGACCGCGAGGGCATGCGCCGGATACTCAAGGAAGCCAACAGCTGGGTCCGGATGGGCATGCACCCGAATGTGGCCTCCTGTTTTTATGTTCTCGGCATCAATAAAATCCCCCACCTTTTCATTGAATTTATCGATGGCGGAAACCTTTCCGACTGGATCAAGGCCGGACGTTGCCGAAATCTCCGCACTGCCCTGTCCCTTGCCATCCAATTCTGTCACGGCATGGAATTTACCCATCAGCGTGGCATTATCCACCGCGATATCAAACCCCAGAATATCCTGATCACCAAAAACTCCCTGCTGAAAATAACCGATTTCGGCATCCTCCTGGCCCATGGCGAGACGGAGAATGGCGATGGCCAGGTTCCCGGCGCCGACACCACGGATCATGAGGCGACCATCGGCTTCCGGGGAACCCTGGGCTACGCCTCCCCGGAACAACTGCGCAACGCCCACTCGGTTGACCTGCGGACCGATATTTTTTCCTTCGGCCTGTGCCTCTGGGTCATGCTCTGCGGCAAGAAGCCTTTTACCAACAATGCCCTTGAACATAAAATACCCACCCCGACTCCGGTGGCACCGGATGTCAAATTCCCCGCAGTGCTCAAGGATATTTTACGCAAAAGCGTTGCCTACAATCCGGACGACCGGTATGCCAACTTCAGCGAAATGCGCGCGGCTCTCAACGAGGCATACACCGCTGCCTTCAACACCGCCTGCCCCTATGCGGAACTCAGCAATATCGATCTGAGGGCCGACAGCCTCAACAACCGTGCGGTCTCCCTTTTTGAGTTGGGGGAAACCAACGAAGCCGCAGCCTGCCTGAGCAAAACCCTTGAAATCAACGAGATGCTCCCAGAAGCCGTGTACAACATGATCTTGCTCAACTGGCGCTCGGGGACAAAGACCGCAAAAATTATCCGGCAGATAGAAACCGCCAAGAAACGGGGGGCCACAACACCCTGGCTCACCGACATGGAAGCAGCGGTCAAGCGCAGCATGGTGGCGGACAAGATTGAGCTCGATAAACAGCAGTTTCCTGAATTCCGGTTGTGTACCCCCAAAAATTCCCTGGAGATTTTCCGCGAAGGCCAGCTCCATCTTTCGGTGCAGCGCAACATCCTCGACCATCTGGAAAACAAACGCTATGGACCTTGTCACGATATATTGATGACTGCCTGGAAAAACAGCAGCTACAAAAAAGACAAAATCTTCAACATGGTCTATGACCGGCTGCTGCGGGTCGGAACAAAAAAGAAGGTGCTGGGGGTTCAGCGCTTTCTGACCCTGAAAGGTGACGGAGGGCCGACAACACATCTCGCCCATATCCCGAACACGAAAAAATTTGTTGCCGCCGGCCCAGGGGGAAAAATAACCCTCCATGACCTTGGCTCTGCCTCGCAGCAGGGCATTGTCCTGGGCGAAGGCGGCAGCACCATTTCCGCGCTGGCAGTCTGCCCCATGGGCAAATATATCGCCGTCGGCGCCCAGGACGGAACCGTCTGCCTGTTTTCCACCAAGACCGGCGCCATGGAATCACGGGAACCTGCCCACAACGGCGCGGTGCACTCCTTGGCCTTCAACGACAATGGCCGCCACCTGGCCTCCGGCGGGGCAGACGGCATCATGAAGATCCGCAAGCTCGGCACCGGCCCGGAAATGACCACCTCGATCAAGGAAGGCGGCGCTGTCCGCGCCATTACTTTCACCACCACCGGTTTGAATCTGGTCACCGGAAGCCAGGACGGCTCTGTCCGTATCTGGAACGCAAACGGCAAGGAATGCTCGCGAATCATCGAAGCCCATGCCATGCCGGTTATCGCCCTGGCAAATTCGCCCGATGGCCAGCGCTTCGTCTCGGCCGGCACCGACCGGCATTTAAAGGTATGGGAACACACCACCGGCCGCGGCCTCAAATCAATCACGGCCCATGACGAAACCATTTCTTCCGCCCTGTTTCTCCAGGACAACCAGACCCTGATCTCCGGCTGCGAGGATGACATCATCAAGCTCTGGGACAGCAACAGCGGTGAATGCCTTGCCATCCTTGACGGCAGAGGCGACGGCATATACAGCCTTGCCCACGGGCCGAAACCCCACACCTTTCTCGCCGGCAGGAAAGACGGGGCCATTGTTTTCTGGATGGTAATCTACCAACTGCATTTTGAGTAATTTCCCCGCCCGGGAAAACAACGGTACGCGCACGATGTTCGGTTTTTTAAAAAAAATCTGCAAAAGCAAACCCAGGACCATTTCATTTTATGGCCGCACGGACACCGGAATGGTCCGCGATCATAACGAAGACAGCTTTTGTTCCTTGCGCAACCGGCGTCTTTTCGTGGTGGCCGATGGCATGGGCGGCCATAATGCCGGCGAGGTCGCCAGCCGCCTGGCCATCGAATCCCTGCTCGAATTCCTCTCGGAAGAAAAAATCCGGGAGATCCGAGGCAACGACGAGGCGATCCACCAGAGCATGCTGGACGCCTTCAAGCATGCCAACCAAACAGTAATGGCCAAAGCCGACGACGACGAAACCATGCGGGGCATGGGCTGCACCATGGTCGCCTGCCTGCTTGACGACAACCGGCTCCACACCTGCCACGTCGGTGACGCCCGCTGCTATATCTCCGAAAAGGGGAGTCTGCAACAGATCACGACCGATCATACCTCCGTGACATACATCAGCAGAACCGATGCCAACAACAACGAGATCCAGGTTCCCCGCAACGTGGTCACCAGGGCAATCGGCTTCCATTCCCATGAGGGGCCGGAATACCACAAAACCATCCTGCGGCCGGGGAACAGAATCCTGCTCTGTTCGGATGGGTTGTGGAACATGGTTGACCACACCCGGATTGAACAGATCCTCCTCAATGCCCCCACCCCGGAAAATGCCAGCGAAACCCTGGTCACGGCAGCCAACGAGCAGGGCGGACGCGACAACGTCACGGCCCTGGTAATCTTTTATTAAAGAGCGAAACGATGTCCGCCCGGCACAACGACCAGAACACCCTTGAAAACATCGCCGCCGACCTGCGAACTCTTGCCGATGACCTGAGCCGGGGAAAACTCCGGGTCGGCAGCCGGCTTATCGCCATAGGAAACCCTCTGTTCATAAAAACCAAACAGAAGATCTCCGGCGACACTGCGTATTGCACCCTTTCTTTTCAGGTGCCCCTCCGTGAGTTAGACAAGGAACCCGCACCGACCACCGACCAGAGGGAGACCTCAGCAAAAAACCGAGAGGTCAGGGATGACAGGGAGCTGCGTTTCAAGGGGAGACCGCCCGAGGGGAAAAAAATAAAAAAAGAGATCAGCTCCCTCTGGAAAACCGTTGCCAAAAAATTGGAACAGGGGCAACCCCCTACCCCTGCCGAAGAAAAATCCCTTGTTTCCGCCTTTGAAAAGTATACTGTCTTTACCGAATCACCCTGGCATGAGGAATGGCTTGCCTGCTTCACGCTCTTGCGTGAGGCCTTGGCCTGCGCCCGCGGGGGAGATATGCGCACCGCCCGGGAACAGGCCGCGAAGGTAAACGAGCTCACCAGGGCTTGCCACAAACAACATAAATAGCCTGCGCCCATATGACTCCCTTCGAGATTGTCAAGCGGACCCCAAAGACCAATTGCGGGCAATGCGGTTATCCCACCTGCCTTGCTTTTTCGGCGGCTGTGGCGAAAAGCGGCGAGGCGTTTGCCAAATGCCCCTATCTCGACACCACCGGGCTCAAGACCTTGCCCGACGAAAGGGGGCTCGCATTGGAGGAGCTTTCCGGACAACGGGATCTGGCCCTTATCGAACATCTGAAAGACAAGATTTCCACCCTGGACTTTACCCGTATTGCCGTCCCGTTGGGCGCCAGTCTCTGTGGCGAAGGCAACCAGACCCTGTCGTTTCCCTTTCTTGCCCAGGAGGTGCTGCTGAGCAGACAGGGAATCCTCCTCAACGGCCGCACCCCGGAGGATCCCAGGGACCAGATTCTGATCTACAATTATATCCACTCCCAGGGCGGGGCAGCTCCCGCCCTGGATTGGATCGGCCTGGAAACCCTGCCGAACTCCATCTCCAAGGTAAGAACCCTTGCCACCTATTGCGAAAACAGATTGGCGGAGCTCTTCACCCCTCTTCCCGTCGAGACAATCATGGCGGCCTGCCACCAGCTGGGAGGTGTTGCCCACCCGGCGCCCTCCGCCACGCTGGGATGCATCATCCCGGTCCTGCCCAGGATTCCCCAGTATCTGGTCTACTGGGAGGCGGAACCCGAAGACGGATTTCCCGCCAAGGTCAAGATTCTTTTCGATCGCCAGGTTTCGGATTTTCTCGACCTGGAATCCCTGATCTTTTCGGCGGAACGTCTGGCAGACCGGATTGCCGTCCTGCTGGGCTGAAATCAGGGAAATTCGCGTCTGCCCGCCACGCGATCAGCTGATGACATTCCGGCAAATTCCTGGCATACTATTTTTCTAAAGTGATTGCCCCATCCCCTCCACCAGCCAGATAACGAGTCATGGCCCGAAAACCTGCCGCACATAGCGCCCCTCTGGCAGAACGGCTGCGTCCGCAGACAATAGATGATTTTGTCGGGCAAAAACAGCTGTTGGGCGAAGACAAGCTTCTCCGGCGGCTCATCCAGCAGAAATATCTGCCCTCCCTGGTGCTTTGGGGGCCGCCCGGCACCGGCAAAACCACCCTGGCCCGGATCCTGGCCCAAACAACCGGCGCTGATTTTGCCTTCTTTTCCGCCGTGCTCTCCGGGGTCAAGGAGATCCGGGAGATAGTCGTGCAGGCCCAAACCGCCAAGGAAGAGCGCAACACCGCCACCATTGTTTTCGTGGACGAGATCCATCGCTTCAACAAAAGCCAGCAGGACGCCTTTCTCCCCCATGTGGAAAGCGGCCTGTTGACCCTCATCGGCGCAACCACCGAGAACCCTTCTTTTCACGTTATCGCGCCCCTTCTCTCCCGCTGCAGGGTATTGGTTCTCGAACCGTTGGGGCCGGAAGATCTGCAAACCATTCTCCAGCGGGCCATCACGGACACGGAACAGGGGCTGGGCGCCTGGCAGATCGCCCTTGCGCCCGAAGCGGCCGCCCACCTGGCCAGGATTGCCGACGGAGATGCCCGCAGTCTGCTGAACAGTCTGGAAATCGCCGCCAATCTGGCCGAACCGGATGCCGATGGCACGCGGCAGATAACCCTGGCCACGGTGGAAGAGGCCATTCAGCGCAAAAGCCTGCGCTATGACGCGGACGGCGAGGAGCATTACAATCTGATCTCGGCCCTGCACAAAAGCCTGCGGGACAGCGATCCGGACGGCGCTCTGTACTGGCTGTGCCGGATGCTCGCCGCCGGGGAGGAGCCCTTGTACGTGGTCCGCCGCCTGATCCGCTTCGCCTCGGAAGATATCGGCAATGCGGACCCGCAGGCCCTCACGATTGCCATCAACGCCAGAAACTCGTATCAGACCCTGGGCAGTCCGGAAGGCGAACTGGCCCTGGCCCAGGCCGTCACCTATCTTGCCACCGCCCCCAAGAGCAACGCCGTCTATGCCGCCTATAACTCAGTGATGCACGACATCCGGCGCACGGGCACCTTGCCGGTGCCGCTCCATCTCCGCAACGCGCCAACCTCGCTGATGAAGGATCTCGGCTACGGCAAGGGCTACCAGTATGCCCACGATGATCCCCATGCCCTGGTGGATCAACATCACCTCCCGGACCAACTTGAAGGAAAAACCTATTATCAGCCCGCCAACCGGGGCTATGAAGCGATCATCCGGGACCGGCTTGGCAAATGGCGACAGCTGCTGCGGGATCGAAAAAAACAACCCGCCTGATTCGTTTTCAGGCAACGACGATACATATGGAGTGAAGACCACGATGAACAAACCAACCACCTTTCTGTTGCTTTTCCTTCTTGCCCTGCTCGGCATAACCGTATCCGCATCCGGGGCGGCGTCAAAACAAAAGGGCGCCGCCAAACAACCGGCAGGGATAGAGCACGACGTGACCATCTTCTTTGCCAATGACGTGCGGGGAGAAACAGAACCCTGCGGTTGAAAAAGCAACCAGTTGGGCGGTCTGCCCAAAAAAGCCCAGCAGCTTGAAGCCCTACGGGGGAAAAAAACCGCAGTGCTCCCCCTTGACAGCGGAGCCCTGCTTTTCAAGGATGAAAAGCTCCCCCAGGACCAGCGCGAACAGCTCGTTGTGACGGCACAGGGAATTGTCACGGCATACAACAAGATGTCCTTTGCCGGTGTCGGCATCGCCCGTCAGGATCTCGCGGCAGGCCTTCCCTTCCTGCTCGCTCTCCAGAAGAAAGCAAGCTTCCCCTGGCTGAGCGCCAATCTGCTCAGCCGCACCGATCGCAAGCCGTGGTTCAAGCCGCACACCCTGCTCACAACAGGCGGGATGCGCATCGCGGTCATCGGCCTCACCGCTCAAGGGGCCGACTCGCTCCTTACGGACAAGGACAACGCGGTCATTGCCCCATGGGAAGAGGTGTTGCCCCAGGAACTCGCCCAGCTGAGGGGCCGGGCCGGGATGACCATTCTGCTTTCCAGCTATCCTTCCGCGATAAACAGAAAGATCGCCGAGGCCCATCCGGAGATCCACCTGATTCTTCAGGGAGGGGACAGCCGGGGCAACATGCCCCCGGAACGGGTCAACAACACCCTGATCACCCAGGTGGAACCCCAAGGCAAATCAGTGGGCTTCCTGGAGGTGCATTGGAACGCGGAAAGCAAGAGATGGGAAGAGACGGGCTCGGAAAATCTGCTGACAGACAAGCAAAACGAGTTGGATCGGTTGGGATGGCAGATCAACCGCTACCGCCGGCAAGGCGATCCGACACAGGCATTCAAGAACCAACCCCAGGTTCTTGAAGCCTATAACGACATGCTTGCAAAACAACGACTGCTGGAGGAGGAGATTCTCCGTCTTACCGCCGAGCAGAACGCACGGGATGCGAACCGTTCACGATTCTCTTCGTACAGCTTCCATTTTGAGACCATGCGCAAGGATCTTCCGGACAATCCGTCCGTCCGGGCCATTGTCGATGCAACCACCAGCGAGGTAAACCGGATCGGCAAGGCTGCGGTAAAGGCGAGAATCTCGGAGAGTACCGGCCGGAAACAGGAAGGGACTTCGGAAAAATACGCCGGCAGCACCGCCTGCACCAGCTGCCATGCCCCGCAGTTTGCCAAATGGCGGACCACGCAACATGCCACGGCCTATGACACCCTGGAGACAAAAGAACAGCAGTTCAATGTCCAGTGCCTTCCCTGCCACATCACCGGACCCGCCGCCCAGACAGGACAGGAAATGCTCGCCCTTGCCCACGACCTGCGCCAGGTCGGCTGCGAATCCTGCCATGGACCGGCCCAAGCGCACACCCTTCAGCCGGCGGCAGCCAAAGTCGGTCAGCCGACCATGGCCACCTGCCAACGTTGCCACACGGGCGACCATGATGACAGATTCAACTTTTCCGAAGCGCTCTCCCGCCTTCGCTGCGGCGCGGACTGATCCGCAGGCATAAAAAAAGGCCGGGAGACATGTGTCTCCCGGCCCGAAATCATCGCACTCCGCAGTAGTGGTTACTTCACTTCTTCAAAATCCGCGTCCACCACATCGTCGTCATCCTTCTTTGCCCCACCGGCCTGCCCACCGCCTTCGCCGCCTTCCGCAGCCTTATCCTTGGTGGCCTGGGCATACATCATCTCAGCCAGCTTATGGGAAGCCTGGGTCAAGGACTCAAGCCCCTTCTTGATCGCCTCCACATCGTCGGACTCCATGAGCTTCTTGAGGCTGTCGATTTCGACCTGGACCTTGTTCTTGGTCTCGCTGTCAACCTTGTCGCCCAAATCCTTCATGCTCTTTTCCGTGGCGTAGATCATGGAATCGGCCTGATTCTTGGTTTCGACCAACTCCTTGCGTTTGCGATCCTCGTCGGCATGGGCCTCGGCGTCCTTCTGCATCCGTTTGATCTCTTCCTCGGAAAGACCGCTGGAAGCGGTGATCCGGATGGATTGCTCCTTGCCGGTGCCGAGATCCTTGGCGGAAACATGGAGAATGCCGTTGGCGTCGAGATCAAAGGTGACCTCGATCTGCGGCACCCCGCGCGGGGCCGGGGGAAGGTCGGTCAGCTCGAAGCGGCCGATGGTCTTGTTGTTTGCCGCCATTTCGCGCTCGCCCTGGAGCACATGGATGGAAACCGCGGGCTGGCTGTCCGCCGCAGTGGAGAAAACCTGGCTCTTCTTGGTCGGGATGGTGGTGTTCTTCTCGATGAGCTTGGTCATCACCCCGCCCAGGGTCTCGATACCCAGGGACAACGGGGTAACGTCGAGGAGCAGCACGTCCTTGACATCGCCCTTGAGCACCCCGCCCTGCACCGCGGCGCCGATGGCCACGACCTCATCCGGGTTCACGCCCTTGTGGGGATCCTTGCCGAAGATCTCCTTGACCTTTTCCTGCACCTTGGGCATCCGGGTCATGCCGCCGACCAGGATAACCTCGTCGATGTCCGCCGCGTTGATCCCGGCATCCTTAAGGGCAATCTGGCACGGTTTGACCGTGCGTTCGATCAGATCCTCCACCAACCCTTCCAGCTTGGCGCGGGAAAGCTTCATCTGCAGATGCTTGGGCCCGGAGGCGTCCGCCGTGATAAAGGGCAGGTTGATGTCGGTCTCCATGGTGGTGGAGAGCTCCATCTTCGCCTTTTCCGCCTCTTCCCGCAACCGCTGCAAGGCCATATTGTCGGTGCGCAGGTCAATGCCCTGATCCCGCTTGAACTCATCGGCAATCCAGTTGACGATGCGCATGTCGAAGTCTTCGCCGCCGAGGAAGGTGTCGCCGTTGGTGGATTTCACCTCGAACACCCCGTCGCCGATCTCCAGCACCGAAATATCAAAGGTGCCGCCGCCCAGGTCGAACACGGCGATTTTTTCCTCGCCCTTCTT
>JAJZPC010000018.1 GCA_021811385.1 Deltaproteobacteria bacterium
AGTTCCCTTCAAATGAGGTTCTCCTTTTTAAGATGCACCTGGAGGATGGAGATGGCGGCCGGGGTGATCCCGGAGATGCGCGCTGCCTGGCCCAGGGTCCGGGGCTGGATCTTGGTGAGTTTTTCCACCACCTCCCGGGAAAGACCGGGCATGCCTCCATAGGGAAGATCATCGGGCAGGAGCACCGATTCCATGCGGCGGAAGCGCTCCACCTGCTCGCTCTGCCGCTCGATGTAGCCGTGGTATTTGATGGCCAGCTCGACCTCCCGGGTCACTTCTTCTCCGGGACGCGGCAGGGTGAGGCCGGTGAGCCTGGCCACGGAAGCAAGATCCATCTCCGGCCTGCGCAGAAGGTCAGCCGCGCTCACCGCGGTTTTGAGGGTGGCGCTGCCCATGGCCACCAACCGGTCGTTGAGTTCCTGCTTGGGCCGGATCTGGGTGGCGTTGAACAGGGCGATGGTTTCCTCGATGGCCTGTTTCTTGGCCTGAAACAAGCGGTAGGTGTCGTCCTGCACCAATCCCAGATCGCGGCCGATCTCCCCCAGCCGAAGGTCCGCGTTGTCTTCCCGCAGCAGCAGCCGGTATTCGGCCCTGGAGGTGAAGAGCCGGTACGGTTCCTTGGTGCCCCTGGTGACCAGATCGTCGATGAGCACCCCGGTGTAGGCCTGGGAGCGGTCCAGGATCAGGGGGTTCTCCCCGCGCACGTATTTGACCGCGTTGATCCCGGCGATCAGCCCCTGGGCCGCAGCCTCTTCGTAGCCCGAGGTGCCGTTGATCTGTCCGGCCAGAAAGAGGCCCCGGATTCGTTTTGTTTCCAGGGAGGGGTGCAGTTCCAGCGGATCGACATAATCGTACTCAATGGCATAGCCGGGCCGGATGATGGCGACATTCTCCAGCCCCTTGATGCTGCGGAGCATGGCCTGCTGCACATCCATGGGCAGGCTGGTGGGCAAGCCGTTGGGGTAGATCTCCACCGTGTCCAGCCCTTCCGGTTCCAGAAAGATCTGGTGGCGCTCCTTTTCCGGAAAGCGCATGACCTTGTCTTCCACCGACGGGCAATAGCGGGCCCCAACCCCTTCGATGATCCCGGTGTACATGGGAGAGCGATCGGTGCCCGCCCGGATGATCGCATGGGTGGTGGGGTTGGTGTAGGTGATGTGGCAGGGGCGCTGGGGCAGCACCGGCTGCTTGCCCCGGTTGCTGAATGAAAAGAGGTTGGGCGGCTCGTCGCTGTGCTGGGCTTCGAGCTCGGAGTAATCGATGGTGGTTCCGTCCAGGCGCGGGGTGGTGCCGGTTTTCATCCTGCCCATGGCCAAGCCCAGCTCCTTGAGGTGCAGGGGGAGCTTCAGCGAGGGCACATCGCCCATGCGGCCGGCCGGGAAATTCTTCAGGCCGATGTGGACCAGGCCGTTTAAAAAAGTGCCGGTGGCGATGACCACTGCCCGGGCGGTGAGCTCTTCCCCCAGGGAGGTGACCACCCCGGTGATCTCGTTGTTTTGGATGAGCAGCCGATCAGCGGTGGTTTGCCGGATATGAAGGTTCTCCTGCCGCTCCAGCACCGATTTCATCCGCAGCCGGTAGAGAAGCCTGTCGGCCTGGGCCCGGGAAGACCAGACCGCCGGGCCCTTGCGCGTGTTGAGGCGACGGAACTGGATGCCGGTGGCATCGATGTTTTTCGCCATCTCCCCGCCGAGAGCGTCGATCTCCTTGACCAGATGCCCCTTGGCCAAGCCGCCGATGGCCGGGTTACAGCTCATGGCGCCGATGGTGTCCGCGTTGACCACCAGGACTGCGGTGCGGCAGCCCATGCGGGCACAAGCCAGAGCGGCTTCGCAGCCGGCATGGCCCGCGCCGATGACGATGAGGTCGTATTGATTGGAATTTGGCATGGTTTGGGGATCTTTTATTGTTCGTTCAGGGGTGTCCCTGAAAAGTATCGTATTATAGCGGGGTTGGCGGGAATATGCAAATCAGCCCGGGGTGCGCCACCAGATCAGGGCCCATCGGGGCGGGGTCTGTCTGGCGAGTTGCCACCTTTCACCGATCCGGCTCAGGCGCGCATCCACGTAAGCGGTAAGCAGTTTTTCCTCATCGGCGGTCAGGTCATCCACCATCCAGCGGTACGATTGCAGGGCTTCTTCCCGGGAGGAATAGGTTCTTGTGCTGTCCAGGGTGAGGAAGTCGACCCGGGCGTGGATGCCCAGGGAGTAGAGGATATTGACCGTGAAGATATAATCCGGGCCGGGCTCGAACGTGCGGCCGATGGCTCTAAAAAGATCCGGGTCAAAAGGCCCGGCCCCGACCCGGTCCACCACGTAGACAGCCTTGCCGGCCCAATCGTTCAGCTTGCGCAACGCCCCTTTCAGGTCGTCCACCGACAGGGAGCGGGAGGCGATGGCCACCTCGTGGCGGGGAATGGCGAGCGTTTGCCAGTCGTCGGTCCAGGAACCCTGGACGGTGGTGATGTTGTCCCGGCCCGCGGCCTTGGCCTGCTTTTCCAGTTCGGCCAGCATGGATGCGGAATAGTCGAGGGCCGTGACCCGCCGCACCTGGCCGGCCAAGGGGATGGCCAGGGTGCCGGGACCGCTGCCCACGTCGAGCACGCTCCACTCCGGCTCGACCTCGAGATGGGCGAGAAATTGGGCGACAAAGGGCGAATCGAGGTTGCGTTCGGCAAACCCGGCGGCCCGTTTGTCCCAGTCGCTGCTTTTTTTCTTTTTCCAGGACTTGCGGGCTCTGGATTCGAGCCACATGGTGTCCCAGTCGATATCCTGATAGCGCATGGCGTTGTTTAATAGTGAAAGATTGTTTGCCACGAACTCCACGAAAGGACACGAAATTTTTCGTAACAGGCCGGGCTGGGGCGGCGGCAACAGAAATGTTTTTCCTCTGTGGCGGGAGTGCCGAAAAAATGAAGCTTTATTTTCGTGTTCTTTCGTGGAGTTCGTGGCTAATTATCATCTCATTTTCGGCGGGTGAGCCGGTTGACGATGATGGTCAGCTCCTTGCCTTGGCTGCGCATCTTCCGGGTACTCACCGCTATCTCGTATTCCTTTTCCGCCAGCAGGAGGAATTTGGGCATGCTTTTGCGGCGGACATCGTGGGCCAGGTAGATGACGCCTTGGTCCGCCAAAAGCGAGCGGAAGATGTTCAGAAGCGGTGCGAAAAATTCTTCCCGAAAGAGGATCTCCGCGCCGATGATGGTGTCGAAGCGCGGCAGGGTGGGTGGTTTCAGCCAGTCGAGCAGACGGCACTCAACGCCTTTGAGGCCGGTGGCCGCGGCGCTGACCCGTTGAAAATCAAGGATGTGCGGTTCGTAATCGGTCAGGGTCACCCGGTAGCCTGCCAGGGCGGCGGCAAGACCCGGCGCGCCGAGGCCGGCGCCGAGTTCGAGCAGGGTCTGGTCCTCTTTTGTCGGTGGGGTGGTGAGCATGAGGTCGGCCAGGACCATGGCGGCTTCCCAGAGCTTTACCCAGAAGGGAAATTCTCCCACATCCTCGAAGGGGTCTTTCCCTCCCAGGAGCGGTTCGAGGTCCGTGACCTGGAGCAGCTGGATTTCCTTGCCGCGCAGGCGCAGGGGCTCGAAATCCACCTTGTAGTTTTTGCGGATTTCCCGGAGGCGGGCATACTGTTTTTCAGGGAGCTGGGCAGGATCCATCGAGGTCTCCATGGCGGCGAAGGATGGGCTTGTTTTTTTATCTTTGCAGGAACAGGGCGATCAGGACCAGGGCCGCCAACAGGAAGCGGTAGTAAGCGAAGATGGCAAAACTTCTGGCCCGGATGTATTGCATGATGAAGGAAATGAACAGGTAGCCGGAGATGGCCGCGGCCAGAAAACCGGCGGCATAGAGCATGCTTTGCCCTTCCGCCAGGCCATTTGTGAGGATTTTCGGAATTTCATGCACCCCGGCTCCGAAGATGATGGGCGCGGAAAGCAAAAAAGAGAAGCGAACCGCGGCCTGGCGGGTGAGCCCCATGGCAAGGCCGCAGGTGATGGTGCTGCCGCTCCGGGACACTCCGGGGATGATGGCGCAGGCCTGGGAAAGGCCGATGAACAGGGCGTCAACCAGGGTTATTTTTTCAAAATTACGGGTGCGTTTGCCTGCGCGATCCGCCAGGAGGAGCAGGAGCCCGGCTCCGGCCAGGGCCGCCGCCACCATGGCGGGGTGCCGGAAATAGGTTGCTGCGGTTTCTTCCAACAAGAGGCCTGCCAAGGCTCCGGGGATGGTGGCCATGGCAATGAAGATGGCCATTCCGCGCAGACGTCGTGTTTCTGCTTGGTCCTTGTGCAGGCCGAGGACAGCCTTCGCCATCTGCCGGAAATCATCCCGGAAATAGGCGAGGATTGCCAGGAGGGTGCCAAGATGCAGGGCTACGTCAAAGGCCAGGTCGGACTCCTGGGCGCCGAGAAAATAATGGGCCAGGGCCAGGTGGCCGGAGCTGGAAACGGGCAGGAATTCCGTGGCGCCCTGGATGATGCCGAAAATGATCGCTTCGATGATGTTCATGGTGTGGCACTATACGAAAGGGCAGGGGAAAAGTAAATACCGATGGGGCGCGATGCGTATGAATAAAAAAAGCCCGGCCAGAGGCCGGGCTTTGGGATGAGCCTGTAACAGGTCATCAAGAGGGGATTAGCAACCCTCAACAGCCTTTTTCTTCTTGCCGGCTACGATCTTGCCGTCTTTTACTTCAACCTTGTCGCCAACCTTGGCAGCGCCTTCCACCGTGGATACGGCGCCGGCGCAATCAACGGTTACCTTGGTGCCGTCAACGGCGGTTACTTTGCAGTCAGCAGCGAAAGAAACTGCCGCGGTGCTTACAACAAATGCCATAGCCATTGCCAAAGAAATCATCTTTTTGCTCATGTTCATCTCCTCCTAAGTATTATTTGAGAATGTCCTGTTATCCGAAACAGGAAAAATGAATCGTCGTTCAGTAAGTATACGACAGGAGAACAGGATGTCAACCGGAAAATTGCTCCTCTTATTTGAGGATGGCGTTGAGATCCTTCACCAGGGTTTGGTGGTCGACATAGCCATCGTAGCGTTTGACCACATTGCCTTCCTTGTTTACCAGAAACGAGGTGGGAATGCCGAGGATGCCGCCGAAGGCCGCGGGCGTTTCCGAATCGCTGAGCAATACGGGATAGTTGATCTCCATCTTCTGGGCGAATTTGTCAACCAGGGAGGCGCCGCCCTGGTCGGTGGAAATGCCGATCACGGTGAAGCCCTTGGGCCCGTACTCCTTTTGGAGTTTGATGAAATCCGGGATTTCCTTGCGGCAGGGAGGGCACCAGGTGGCGAAGAAATTGATCAGCATTGCCTGGCCCTGGTAGCCGCTGGACTTGACCGCTGCGCCATCCTTCACGGAAGGCAGGGTAAAGGCCGGCATCTTGGTGGCGCCCTGGGCAACGGTGGCCATCAGGGCGAAGAGGGCAAGGGTGATGGCCAGAAGGCGACCTTTCGCCGCCAGGGATTTCATGATCTGCATGGGCTTCTCCTGAATATGATGTATGCCGCCGACACGGTTTGTAAGCTTTTACCAAAATAGAATTTATTTACCCTCTTTTTCATGGAAACAAAAGGGAAAATATCGGGCCGGCGCCGGAGGCATTCAGGAGGGCATGTTGCCCTGGCGGAGACGCTCTCCCCGGGCGGAGATCACTACCTCCCGCACCGGAATGGTCTTGCCGGAGCGGGAAAGGGCCTGGGAAACAATGTGCCGCATGTTCCCGCAGCAGGGCACCTCCATGATGGCCATGGTGATGCTTTTGATCCCCGACGCGGCAAAGATCTCCGTGAACTTCTGGATAGCGCTTTCCGCCTCGTCGAATTTCGGGCAGCCCACCATGACCACCTTGCCGCTCAGGAGATCGCGGTGAAAATCCGGGTAGGCCACGGGCACGCAGTCCGCCGCGATGAGGAGGTCGGCGCCTTTGAGAAAGGGCGCGCTGGGCGGCACCAACCGGATCTGCACCGGCCAGTGGCTCAGGGCCGAACCGGTGGCCGGTCCGAGCTGAACCGGCGCATTGGCCGCCTGGCAAGGGGTGGCAGGGGCAAAGGTCTGCAAGCGTGCCGAGGGGCAGCCGCCGACGGGCGGGGCGGGTTGGGGTTTTGCCGTGTCCCGGTTTTTGAGCAGCTCTTCCACCGCCTCTTCGTCAAAATCATCCGCCTCCCGCTCGATGATGCGCAGAGCCCCGGTGGGGCACTCGCCCAGGCAGGCGCCCAAGCCGTCGCAGTACTTTTCCGCCAGCATCCGCGCCTTGCCGTCCACGATCCGCAGGGCGCCTTCCGCGCAGGCCGGCACGCACTCGCCGCAGCCGGTGCAGAGGTTTTCGTCTATCTCGATTATTTTACGCAGTATCTTCATGGTCGTATCTCCGTTATCCCTTGAGCAGCACCTTGGCGGCCAGGGCGGCTCCTGTCTTGGTGAGGAAGGAGCGGTCGATGATCTTTTGCAGATGTTCCGGCGGGGACACCACATCCTTTTGTTTTTCTTCCAGGTTGGTGATCAGGTCCGCATCGTAGAGCACCTTGAAATTCATGGTCTCCTCGGGTCTCGGCACATGGTGGTGGCCGATGATGTCGCAGATCTCGTCGATGAGCGGCTGCGGCGCGCCGAGTCCGGTGAGGATATCCCTGGCCACCGGCGGGCCCTCGATATGCTGGTATTTAGGCGACGAGCTGTTGTACTTGCGCTCCGATTCCTTGATGCCGATGTCGTGGAGATAGGCGGTGATCTCCACCACCGCGGGGTTGCATTCCTCCGTGGCGGCGATATCCATGGCATGGCGGGCCACCCGGGTGGCGTGGCCGATGCGGCGAAAGTCGTCGCCAAAGTAGCGCTTCATCTCCACCGCCACCCGCTCCTTGAGTGTTTCCTGCTTCTTGGCCAGCAGCTCCGGGGGCAGGGAGCCCAGGCACTGCGTGGCGTATGGACAATACGAGGCGCAGCCGAAGTCGTTGTTGGGGTTGAGCATCTTGGCCCCGCACGTGGTGCACTTGCGGCTCACGTCATCCTTGAAAAACTCGACACTGTTGCCGCATTTCGGGCAGGTGGCCTCGAATACGGCGTTGGCGTCCCAGTAGCGGCTGTCCTGGCCGGGGCATTGCATGATCTCGTTCCTTTGTTCTGTTTGATCTGTCAGCGACTGCAACTCTTACTATTTCTGAAAAACTCCCCTCCCCTCGGAGTCTACGCTTACCTGCGGGAGGGGCTGGGGGTGGGGGTAGCGATAACCTGCTGATACAATGGCAACTTCCCCCTCTCCCTAACCCTCCCCCGCAAGGGGGGAGGGAATTAATGTGATGTCGATTAAAAAGTTACAAGCCACCAGGCTGAAGGCTGACAGCTGTCCTTTTAGCCGAGGATGGCTTTCAGATCCTCGGCTGGGGTGGTTACCGGCTTGATGGCGAAGTTTTTCACCAGCACATCCAACACGTTGGGGGTGATGAAGGCCGGCAGGGAGGGTCCGAGCCGGATGTTCTTGATCCCCAGATTCAACAGGGTCAGGAGGATGACCACCGCCTTCTGCTCGTACCAAGAGAGCACCAGGGAGAGCGGCAGGTCGTTGACCCCGCACTCAAAGGCGCCGGCAAGGGCCACGGCGATCTGGATGGCCGAGTAGGCATCGTTGCACTGGCCCACGTCGAGCAGGCGCGGGATGCCGCCGATATCGCCCAGTTTCTTGTCAAAGAAGCGGAACTTGCCGCAGGCCAGGGTCAGGACCATGCAGTCCGCGGGGATCTGTTCCACCAGTTCGGTATAGTAGTTGCGGCCCGGCTTGGCCCCGTCGCAGCCGCCCACCAGGAAGAAATGGCGGATGGCCTTGGCCTTGACTGCCGCGATGACCTTGTCGGCCACTCCCAAAACGGTGTTTCTGGCAAAGCCCACTAGGACGGAGTCCTTGTCCACGGTATCGGTGAAGCCGGGCAGGGCCAGGGCGCGGTTGATGACCGGGCTGAAATCCTTGCTCTCGCCGATGTGCGCTACATCGGGCCAGCCGACCAGGCCGGTGGTGAAGACGTTGGCCTTGTAAGAGTCAAGGGGCTTCTGGATGCAGTTGGTGGTAAAGAGGATCGCCCCTGGGAATTGCGGCATCTCCTTTTGCTGGTTCTGCCAGGCCGTGCCGAAGTGACCGTAGAAATGGGGGTGTTTCTTCAGCTCGGGATAGCCGTGGCAGGGCAGCATCTCGCCATGGGTGTAGATGTTGATCCCCTTGCCCTTGGTCTGCTCAAGCAGCATGGCCAGATCCTTGAGGTCATGGCCCGTGACCAGGATGCACTTGCCGGGAACATGCCCCAGCGGCACCGGGGTCGGGACCGGATGGCCGTAAGTGGTGGTGTTGCCCGCATCGAGCAGCTCCATGGCCTTGAGGTTCACCTCGCCGCATTTCAGGGCAAGTCCCACCAGTTGATCCAGGCCCAGATCCTTGCGGGTCAGCTCAGCCATGGCTTCATGGATGTAGGTGTAGACCGTGTCGTCTTCCTTGCCGAGGATGGCGGCATGGTCGGTATAGGCGGCCAGGCCGCGCAGCCCGTACATGGTGATCTGCTTCAAGGATTGCAGGTCCGGGTTGGCGTCCAGGGTGTTGATGAAGTTCAGGGCCGCGCCCTGTGCTTCCAGGCCGGCCAGGGAGTCGGCCGGGGTAAAGGTGGCTGCCGGGGCGGTGGAATCGATCTTGCCGCCTGCCGCGGTAACTTTTGCCTTCAACCCCTCACGCAGGGCAACGGTCTTGCGGATCAGCGCCTCAAAACGGCTGGGGTCGAAATCCACATTGGTGAGGCAGGAAAAAATCGCCTCGCAGGTGAAACGGTCCACCGCGTTGTCGACAACCCCCACCTTGCGGCCTGCGGCGGCAACCAGGCACAAACCTTGAACGGCATGGGTCAGCAGGTCTTCGAGCCCTGCCACGGCTTCATTTTTTCCGCAGACTCCGATGGCGGTGCATCCGGTTCCCTTGGCGGTCTGTTCACATTGGTTGCAAAACATGGCACTCTCCTTGTTTGATGTAAAGGTTGTTGCAATCGCAACAAGCCGCGATTGCAACGGTTATTCCTTTGTCACTCGTTGAATTTGTGCTACGGACCTGTGGCCCTCTTCTTTTTTACGAGTTCAATAGGATTGGTGTAACCCGTATTGGTGCATTTGTTGAGCAAACTATAGCGATAATTATCCTCCCGGGCGTTGACTTAAATCAAGAAGAAAGAGTTTTTTTGTCCGGTTTCTTTTTTTTAACCCAGGACTGTGTTGCCGGGAACAAGAGGAAAAATTTTCTCCCCTTTCGCGCCGTGAATCGGGATTGTTCGCGGATGTTTTGTGGGCACAATATGCCGGAATAGTTATGGAAAATATAAAATGGTGGGCGAGGGAGGAGAGGGAACGGATTTTGCTTGTATTGCGGGCAAGGGGAAAATTATTCTTGCAAGGAGCACGGCGATGAGTCCACTGATCAGTCACCAGTTACTCGATATCGGTCTGGGGGAGGAATTCCCCAGGCAAGACACAGGCGGGAGTATATCCGGGAAAGTTTTTCAGGATGGGTGCCCAGGGCAGCGCACAGGCTATCAGCCGTATGGAGAGAACGGATCGCCAGACAATGAGGATCGCCAAAGACCTTCAGGGTTTCGCCTGTGAACCAGAAGGGATACAGCTGGCAAAAGTAGGGGCGGGCCGTTTCCGGAAGCAGGCAGCCGCTTGGGCCGAGCAGGGCACATTGCCCCAGATTGTTCTGGGCCAGGCGCAGATGGTGTCCGCCCAGGGGGAAAGAGTTCAGCGCTTCGTGTTCGCTGCCGGGAAAAAGTGTCTGTATCCCCTGGATAAAACTGTGGGAGTTATGTTCCCGGACCACAAACCTGCCGTTTTCGATCCACGGAACAAGGCGCACCATGCGCTGCCATTCTTCGCCGGAGAGGGGGGCAACCAGCTCTTCTTCGCTGGTGCCGCATCGGCAACAGGTTGGCCCCTGGCTGGCGCATTCCGCGCAAATTCCCGGATTTCCGCAGAAAGTTGTGTTTGGATTTTTGGTGAAATCCATATTGAGCATGGCCATAAACCTCCCGTATCATTCGTATCGGGAGGGCGGCCGTGGGACTTGAGGATTTTTTTTCGCCTTATTTTTCAGGGCCTGTAAAGAGGGGCCGGGAGCCGCTGGAGATCAAGGCCCAACAGCTTTTACGGCAAGCCTGGGAAAAAAATTGGCGCGAAAGGAAAGGCGAGATGCTACTATGCCACGGTGTTTATCCGGTGCGGCAGAGGCTCAATAAAGACAGGACGGCAGGATGATGGAATATTTTTTGGTGATCGGCGCGTATCTTATCGGCTCAATCCCTTTTGGTCTGGTTTTGGGGAGAGTGGCAGGGGTTGACGTGCGCGCCGCGGGCAGCGGCAACATCGGCGCCACCAATGTCGCGCGGCTGGTCGGGAAAAAGCTCGGGGCACTGACCCTGGTCTGCGATGCGTTCAAGGGTATCCTGCCGATGCTGGTTGCAGGCTGGCTGTTGGAAGAATCCGGCCAACGGGAACTCTGGATTGCGCTCTGCGGCGGCGCAGCCTTTCTCGGGCATCTCTACCCGCTGTATCTCAAGTTCAAGGGCGGCAAGGGCGTGGCAACGGCGCTGGGCATCTTTCTCTATCTTGCGCCAATGGCCGCATCGCTCGACCTGCTGATCTTTGTAGGGGTGGTGTATAACTGGGGCTATGTGTCCCTCGGCTCACTCACCGCGGCCCTACTGATGCCGGGGCTGGTCTGGCTGCTCACCGGCTCGGCGAGCAACACCGTGCTGGCTTCCGGGATCGGGGTATTGATCTGGGTCAAGCACCGGGACAACATCGTTCGGCTCAGGAAGCACGAGGAAAAGAGCTGGAGAAAAAAAGACGTTGATTCAGGAAGCGCATGACCAACGATGAATGGAAAAAGATCGTGGAAGCCAAGAATCTTCTGGGGTTGCCGGATCAGGCGACCCTGGCGGAAATAAAAAAGGCCTACCGGAGGCTCTGCAAGGAGCACCATCCCGATCTTGCTCACCACAGGCAGGAAGGGGTTGGGCTGGAAATGCATCGGCTCACCGAGGCGTGCCGGATTTTGCTGGAGTATGGGAAAAAGTACAAGATTCCCCTGGTGCCGGGGGAGGATCAGCCCCTTGAGGGGGAAGATTGGTGGATGGCCCGTTTCGGGGATGATCCGCTCTGGGGTCCGGGCCGCGGCAAATGATTCCGCAGCCCCCCTTTTTTTTCTACTCCATGAATTTCTTGTCGGTGGTGATCTTGGCCCGGCTTTGCAGATAGGCGAGCCAGGCTTCCATGACCTGCATCTGTTTTTCCTGGGTCAGCATCTTCCTGAGCGCTTCTTTTTGGCCGGCGAAGGCTTCCTCGCTTGCCGGTTTGCCTTCCTTGAAATGGAGCACGTAGAAGGTTGAGCCGTTCTCGGCGATCTCTTTCGGGTACGGCGAGGCCCCGCTGAGTTTCAATCCTTGCGCGGCAACGGGGGCAGGCAAGCCGCTGGCCGCCTGCTGGCTCCTCGTGAAAAAAGAGGTCTCCTGCACGTTGTTCCTGGTCTTTTCCGCCTCGGCAACGAGGGAGCCTTCCTTCTTTGCCTGGGCCAACAGGGCCACGGCGCCATCCTTGGCCTTGGCATGGGCCTGCTCGTCAAGGAAATCCTTCTCTACCCGGGCGCGAACCTCGGCCAATGCGGGAATTTGGGGTTCCTTCACCTCGTCAAGGGAGACAATGGCGTAGCCGCCTTTGATCTCAAGCAGCGAACTCAGCTCGCCCTTTTTCAGGCCGAAGATGGTTTTGAGCAGAGTGGGCTGGCCTGCCAGCGCCGGGGGAGGGCTGGCCTGGGTAAAGTAGTCGGTTGTCTGCACCGGCGTTGCAGCGTTGGCCGCATATTTATCCAGGCTGCCGGCCTGGATAATTCCCTCGTAGGCCTGGTTTGCCAACTGAAAGGTGATATCCTTGCCGCGCTGGGCCTTGAGCTCAGCGATGATCTGCTCCCGCGCCTGCGCCAGGGTGGTCACGCTTGCCGGTTTGATTTTTTCAAGCTTGATGAGGTGGAGGCCGAATTGGGTTTCCACGACTCCGCTGACCTCTCCTTCCTTGAGGGCAAAGGCTGCCTCGGCAAAGGGCTCAACCATCTGTCCCTTGCTGAAAAAGCCAAGGTCTCCGCCATTTTTCGCGGTTGAATCCTCGGAATGCTCCCTGGCCAGTTGGCCAAAATCCTTGCCCGCCTTGGCCAACGCCAGGATGGTTTCCAGTTTTTTGCGTTTGGCGGCTTGCAGCTCGTCACTCTCCTTGGGGTTTGACCGGATCAGGATATGCCGTGCCTGGCGTTGCTCGGGGGTGGAAAATTTCTCGGGGTTCAGTTTGTAGTACTGTTCGATCTCCTGGTCGCCCACCTGAATGTTGGCCCCGGCCTGTTCGTTGAGAAAGGTGATGTGGCGGAGCTTGACCTGGGGTTCGGTCAGGTAGGTTTGCTTGTTCCCTTCAAAGAAAAGATTCAGTTCCTGATCGGCAACCGGGCCTGAACTCCGAAAACTATCCGCGCTGAAGGCGACATATTCGAGCTTGAGTTGATCGTTGTCAAAGGCGAACCGGTCCTTGAGCTCGCCGTCGGATATCCGGGCGAACCGGGAAAGATGGGCAAGGATCTTGTTGCGAAGGAGGTCGTTGCGCACGTTGTTTTCAAAATCAGCCGTGGTCATCCGTGAGGAGGCCAACAGCTTTTTATAGCGGTCGAGCTTGAAGAGCCCTTCTTCCCGGAAGGCATCCATGCCTTGGATAACCTTGCGCACCTCTTCGCTGCTCACGATCAACCCAGCCTCCTTGGCGCCCTGCTGCATGACCAGTTCCTGAATCATCTGGTTCAGCACCTGCTGTTTCAGATTCAGCGCCTCCAGAAGCCCGGCGGGCAAGTTGCCGCCGAACTGTTCCTGGTAGCGGCTGAGGGTTTGGTTATAGGTTCGCTGGTACGCCTGGGAGGAAATGCTTTGGTCATTGACCGTGGCAATGGCGTCGGGTCCGCCTTTTTGGCTTTTTCCCACCCCCCAGAAGACAAACACCAGGACGATGATCAGGATGGTGGCCTGGATATAGGTCGATTGGGCCTTGCGGCGCATGAAGTCGAGCATGTGTCACCTGCTAACGTTAGGAATGAGAAGGCTGTTTTGTTAAAAATTCAGGACGTTATCCTAATTTTTTTCGTAAAGGCCGTCAACCGATTTAACCGGAAAAGAGGATGGGCGTTGGCCATTACACCTTGGCCAGGTTTTCCCCCACCACCGTGTTCACCACCAGGGGGACGTCAAGCCGCATGACCCCTTCCATGGCCTTCGTGACCGCCTCTGCTGTCGCCTCGATCTCCTGGGCCGGAACCTCGAAAACCAGCTCGTCGTGGATCTGGAGCAGGAGCTTGGCACCCAGCCCCTGTTCGCTGATCCGGTGGGTGGCGGCGATGGTGGCCAGTTTGATAATGTCCGCGGCCGTGCCCTGGATGGGGGTGTTGATCGCGGTGCGCTCGGCGAATTCGCGGCTGGCCTTGTTGGAGCTGTTGATGTCGGGCAGCAACCGCCGCCGGTTGAGCAGGGTGGTGACAAAGCCGTCCTGTCGGGCTTTTTCGACGATCTCCTCCATGAAGCGCTTCACCCCGGCATAGTGGGCGAAGTAGCGCTCGATGAAGGTGGCGGCCTCCTTGCGGCTCAGGTTGAGCTGGGCGGCCAGGCCAAAGGCGCTGATCCCGTAAATGATCCCGAAGTTGATGGTCTTTGCCACCCGCCGCATTTCAGGCGAGATAAAGGCGGCATTGACTCGGAAGATCTCGGCCGCGGTCTGGCTGTGCACGTCCTGACCCGCGCGGAAGGCGGCAAGCAGGGCCGGGTCCTGGGCATAATGGGCCATGACCCGCAGATCGATCTGGGAATAATCCGCCGACAAAAAGAGGTGGCCCGGCGCGGCGACGAAGGCGGCCCGGATCTTCTGCCCCTCCGGGGTGCGGATGGGGATGTTCTGGAGATTGGGGTTGCTGCTGCTCAACCGGCCGGTGGCGGTGACCGTCTGGTTGAAGGAGGTGTGGACCCGCCCGGTTGTGGGATGGATGAGCTCCGGCAGTCTGTCCACATAGGTATTCTTGAGCTTGCTTAAGCTTCGGTGGGCCAGGATCGCCGCAGGCAGGTCGTGCTGCCGGGCCAGGCTTTCCAGAACCTTGACATCGGTGGAATAGCCGGTCTTGGTTTTCCTGCCCTGGGGCAGACCGAGCTTGGCAAAGAGGATCTCGCCGAGCTGGCGGGTGGAATTGATGTTGAACTCCTCCCCGGCCATATCATAGATGGTCTTTTCCAGCTCCGCCAGCTGGAGGCCGAAATCCTCGGACAGGTGCTGCAGCTGGGACTGGTCCACGGTGATGCCGGTCTGTTCCATTTGCACCAGAATGGGAACCAGCTCCATCTCCAGGTTGGCGAAAAGCTCCCAGAGGCCAAACTCTTCGAGCTGGGGGCGGAATCGTTGCCAGAGCAGAAAGGCGCCGATCACATCCTCGCAGGAATAGTCCTTGGCCGCCTCCGGGGCAACATAGGCAAAGCTGTCCGGCCGCTTGTCGCCTGCGGTGACCTCGCCGAAGCTGGTCAGCTGTTTGCCGAGCATCTCCAGGCACAGGTCGTCGAGCTTTTGGGAGCGGCGGGAAGGGTCGAGGAGGTAGGAGGCGATCATGGTGTCCCACAGGGGGCCATTGACAGGGAGGCCATGGTTTTCCAGGATGGGCAGATCGAATTTGAGGTTGTGGCCGAGCTTGGGCAGGGCGGGGTCGGAAAAAAGCGGGGCCAGGTTCTTTTGAACCAGGGTTAGGTCCAGCTGGTTGGCCACCAGGTTCCCGTCACCGTCCCGGTGGCCGATGGGCAGGTAATAGGCCTCCTCGGCTGTGGCGCAGAGCGAGATGCCCACCAGTTCGGCCACCAGCGGGTCCAGGGAGGTGGTCTCCGTGTCCAGCACCAGCAAGGGTTCCTTGGCCAGCTCGCGGCAGACCTTCTGGAGTTGGCTTTCCGTGGTGATCAGCTGGAATCCCTTGGTCTCCAGGGCAACGGCCTTGGAGGCAGGGGCTTTCAGCAACCTGCTGAAATCGAGAAAGGCGTAGAGTCCCTGGAGTTTTTCCCCGTTGGGCTCGGGGATTTCGTATTCTTGCAGCTCCGGCGAGGCAAGGTCGTCTTTCAGGGCGATGAGTCGGCGGGAGAGAAAGGCATTCTCGCGATCGGCCAGGAGTTTTTCCTTGAGCTTTGCCTGGGAGATGGTCTCGATATTCCGGTAGAGCCCTTCCAGCGAGCCGCATTGGTTGATCAGTTTTTCCGCGGTTTTCGGGCCGATGCCCGCCACCCCCGGCACGTTGTCCGAGCTGTCGCCCATCAGGGCGAAAAAATCGAGGAGGTGCTCCACCGGGATATTGTATTTTTTTTGCACCGCAACGGGGTTCATGAATACGTCCCGCATGGGATCCCAGACGGTGATGGTTTTAGAAACCAGCTGGAGCAGGTCTTTGTCTCCGGAGACCACGATTACCGGGTGTCCTTGGGCCGCGAGTTTTTTGGCCGCCGAGGCGATCAGGTCGTCGGCCTCGAAGCCCTGTCGTTCCAGGCAGGCGATGTTGTGGGCGGCGACGATCTCCTTGATATAGGGGATCTGGCAGGCAAGGTCGTCGGGCATGGCCGGGCGGTTCGCCTTGTAGGCCGGGTACATCTCGTGGCGGAAGTTGGGGCCCCGCACGTCAAAGGCGATGCCGAGAAATCGGGGCGCCTTTTCCCGCAAAACCCGGAGCAGGATGTTGGTGAACCCGTAGATGGCATGGGTGGGCAGGCCGCTCTTGTTGGTGAGCGGGGCAATGGCATGGTAGGCCCGGTAGATGTAGGCGCTGCCGTCGATGAGGTACACAGGCTCTTGCTGGATCATGGGGCATGATACTACCAGCCGCATGGTCGTTTGGCAACAACGGCCATGCGTCCTGTTGCGCAACGGCCCTGGCCGGCATCGTGCCTCGGCAGGGGAGGCGAGGCCGGGAACCCGGTGGCGGATGGTTGGCTTCCGGTTGAATTACGGTGGTTTTTTGAGAGGGGAGTTTTTTATTTTAAGTTTGTAATTAAGATTCCGATATGATAAATACAAGGGTGTGGGTGAAGATAGGGACAGGGTGTCCCTGAGGCCTCAATCTCCACAAGTGGCTGCACGCAACCTGCAGGGAAGCAAGGATCCGGTCATGAAACTAACAGGCATATTTCCACCGATCAAAACGGAGAAGGTTCAGGTCAGGAAATCTGAAGGCTCTGCCGCTGCCAGGGCTGAAAGCGCCGTTCTGCCGACGGATCGCGTGGTTCTGTCGGCCGGTTCCCTGGAGGTGCAAAAGGCCAAGGATATTCTTGAGCAGACTCCGGACGTTCGAATGGACAGGGTTCAGGCGCTCAAGGAAGAAATTGCCCGCGGCGAATATCAGGTCGATCCTTACCGGCTTGCCGATAAAATGATGGGCAGTCTGCTCTCCGAAACCTTGGTCAAGTAGCGTCCAGCCCATCCTCACGCCTTTCTTTTTTTCGTTGTTCCTCAAGGCAGTCCTGTCTTTTTCTCTTATTTCCGTCATCTTTCGTTGGTCGGCTATTCCGCGTGTTCCATGGTGAAAACGGGCCAGCAGGCGTCGTAGCGCGTGGGATCCTGCAGAACCTGTTTGGCCAGCCGCGTCTGGGGATTGATCGCCACCGGGCCGAGCAGATTGGCCGTCATCCCTTCGGGGTTTTCCCTGGGGATGGTCAGGATGAGCAGGATGTCAAGCGGTTGACCTGCGGAGGCTTGCAGTTCCTGCCGGACAGGACCGGAGATTTCCGGCTGGTACTGGGGGATCAGGATAGCGGCCTGGGTGACCACAAAGGCGAGCTTCGGGTCGTCCAGGGACTGAAGCCAGAGAAACGGCGACTCCTCTCCGTGTGGCTTGACAATGAATCGTTTTGAGTCAGGGAAGCCCAGGAAGGGGGAGGTCATGGTGATGATTTTTTCCGGGTTTACCGACAGCTGGCCGAAACGGCTGGTGGACACCGTGATTTCCCCATGTTTTTCCGTGCAGATTGTTGTGGCCATGGCGTGCATCATCCTTTCCTCCCTTGGGGCTGAAGAGCAGTGTAACGGTGTGCGGTTGTTTTCATCGTGGTTCTTTCCTGTCTTTTATGTGCCGTTTTGCGGCGGCTTGGTTCGTGTTTTGTCGGTGCTGAAAACAGAGGCGAGGGAAGAAAGATCCGCCGGAGCCTCCGCAGCCCGGGTATTTTCCTCCACGATGCGGAGGTAGATCTCTTCGCGGTGGACCATAACCTCGGCCGGGGCCTCGACCCCGATCTTCACCTGGCCTCCCTTTATCTCGAGAACCCGGATTTTAATGCCATCGCCGATGGCAATGGCTTCTCCTGGTTTTCTGGCAAGTATCAGCATGGTTTTCGCCCTCCCTGGCTTGATGGATGATGGAATACGCTCTTCCCTGAACGCATTCTCCCTTTTTTACAAAGAGAAAACAATGCTTAGAAGCCGCCATGGAATAAAAGTGACAGCCGGACCATTCCGTTACGACTCCTTGCGCCGCCGGCGCTGCTGCCGCGGATGCCATTTATGCGGCAAGATTGTTTTGCCACGACGGCCTGCGTGATTACTTGAGAAAATCCACCAGGCTTAGCTGCATGGTTTTAGCGGCTGCCGAAAGGGCGGCCTCGTAGGCAGTTTCCTTGCTTTTGAGTTCCAACAAGGCCTTGGTGATATCGGTGTCTTCCTTTTCCGAGAGATTTTCCTTGGTGGACAGCTCAAGGTTTGTATAAATCTGCTGCTGGACAATGATCCGGTTCGCCCGGGCGCCGAAGTCCGAGATCTGGCTGGTCAGGCTTTCCATCACCGTGTCGAAGTCGGCAATGGATTTTTCAAGGGCCTGGACCTGCATCTGCTCATTGGTGATGCCGGACATGTCAAGAAAGCCGCTGGTGTCTTCGAATGTAAAGGAGTACCGGGCGGTGTCGCTGGTTTCCATTTTCAAGGCGCCGTCGGCGCTCCAGGAGGCGGTCATCCCGGGAATGCCGTTTATTTTGGCGGCAATGGAAACCGGGCTGTCCGTGGCGATATCCACTCCGACATCCATGGTGAAATCCCTGGGCGGATAATAGGAATGGTCTGTCACGGTGATGGAGATGGCCCCGTCGGTGAAGGATTTGTATGGCTGCTCAAGCCCGGTGTTGCCGCTGTCAAGCGTGGCCGTGGTGTCCGTGGCCTCGTAAATGCCGGTGACGGTGCTGAAGTTCTGGCCGCGCAGGGCATCTTCAAACTGCTTGAGCGTCGAGAAGATCCCGGTGTCCATGACGGCCGTTTTTCCGTTTTTGGCCACTTCCAGGGTGCTTTCCTTGCCCACCTTGATGGCCAGGTCATGGTCCGGATCCCCGGCATAGCGGACGTTGCCCTCTTTTTTCTGGATGGTGATCACCTGCAGCCGGCCATCGTCGGCCACATCCAGGCTTTCGCCGGTAACTACCACGCCGCCGCCGAGGCCGATAGCCTCCAGGCCCGGCTCGTAGATGTCGGGTGCAATGCCGATGGGGGTTGTTTCGACAAAAAACTGATGGGCGGAATCCAACTGGACCGAGCCGTAATACACGGCGCTGGCCGGGGTATCGGCGGCCGCGCCGTTCAGGTGGGTAATATTTTCCCCGTTGGCCGAGGTCTGGATGTGCAGGTTGCGGCCATCCTTGGCGGCCAGGGTGATAATCCCGTCGCTGTCCCTGGTGGCGACGATGCCGGTGGAGCCGGATTTGGCATTGATGGCCTCGATGATGGTGTTGTCGTCATCCTGGGCAATGATTGTGGCCGGATCGGGATTGGTTGCCGAGCTGCCGTCGAAGATGTCCACCCCGTTGATGACCAGATCGCCGGTGCGCAAGGTGCCTGGGATGACAGCGCCGCCGGCGGTCCGGTAGACCGGGGTGATGTCGGCGGTGACGCCGGTGGTGGCGGCCTGGTCGTTGATGGCCTTGGCCTTGGCCGCTGCCGAGGCGTCGGCGTAGATGGAGGAGAGCCCATCGTCGGCCGTGGCCGCGATGGGGGTGCCGTTGATGGTGAGATCCCCGGCCGCCAGGGCGGAGCCGTAGCGCAAGGTGCCGTCTCCGGCTGCGTCGGCAAAGCCGATTGCCCCCCCGCCAAGGCCGATACGGTTAAGGATGGTGTCGTCCACCGCGCTGGTGGTGATGGTGAAGGATTCGGTGGAGGAAAGGGAGATCTGCCCGGTGTTGTGGGTGGCGTCGGCAACTTGCGCCGCAACGGCGAAATTGATGCTTGTCCCTGTGACGCCGGTGTTGAACGCCGTGATATCAACGGCTGAGCTGTCGCCGGTCTGGGCGTTTTTCAAGATCAGGGTGTCGTTGGCCGCGCCGTTGGTGGTATCGCCGATCTCCGCGGTCACGCCGGTCAGGCCGGTGGCGGAATTCACTGCGGCGACAAAGGCCGCATTGACCGTGGCCGCCGAGTCGCCCAGGGTTACCGGGATGGTGAATGCCACGCCGTTCATGGTCATGGTGATGTTGCCCGTTGCCGCGGCGACGGTGGTCGCGGCGGACGAATAGGTAAGGGTGGTGAGGTTTGCGCTGACGGCCGGGCTGGTAGCCGCGCCGTTTATGGCGGCGGCGAGCTTTGAGGCCCCATCCATGTTGAGGCCGTTGGTTACCAGGGTGTTGAGGTCCACCGGGCCGATATCCGTTCCGTTAATCAGTACATCGCCTGCAATCAGATCGGCGGGGGGAGTGTTGCTTACGGTGGAGGTGAGGAACTGGTCGGTGGCGGCAACGGCGTTGCCGTTGACCCGGTAGCCGTCCACCAGATCGGCGATAAACGGCGCCGGTTCAGCGTCGGTGTAGCCGGTGGTCCGGTAGCCGCCGAAGACGTATTTGCCGTTTACCTCGCTGTTGGCCAGAAGAATGGATTGTTCCCAGAGATGGCGGACTTCTTCCCCGGCGCTGGCCCGGTTTTCTGGCGTGACCGAGGCGTTGATCTGCTGAATGGCCAGGGTCTTTGCCCGCAGGGCCAGATTCTTCATCTGGGTGAGCCCGTTTTCCGCGGCGGTGATGGTCTTGTCGCCGAAGAGGAGATTGTCCTTATAGGAGGTGATCTGGGTCAGGTTGCTCCGCAGTCCCAGGGCGGTCACCAGATTCACCGGGTCATCGGAGATGGTGGACATCTGTTTGCCCGAGGAAATCTCGGTGTTGATCCGGTTCATATCCGTGGTGATCTTATTGAGATTCGTCAGGATATTGTAATGGATGGACTGCATGGTGATCCGCATGGCTTTTCTCCTATCGCACCGAATCAAGCAAGGTTTGCAGCATCTCGTCCGACATGGTGATGAGGCGGGCGGCGGCGGTGTAAGCGTGCTGGTATTTGACCAGGTTCGCCATCTCTTCGTCCAGGGAAACCCCGGAAACCGAATCACGCATTTCCTTCACCTGCTTGTTGACCAGCAGCGTGGAATCGTAGGAATGGGTGATGGTGCGGGTGGTATTGGCAACCTGGCCCACCAGGGTGTTGTAAAAGCCATCCAGGGTGTTCCGGGTTCCGCCGGTAAAGGTCACATACTCATCGTGCTGGATGTTGGTGACCTTGAGGGAATTCGTGTTGTCGCCGCGGAATATTTGTCCCTGCGGGCCGACGGTGGCTGCGGCAAGGGTGTTGAGATCGCCGGCGATCACGCTGTTCAGGGAGATGGTTGCCGCGCTGTTTCCGGAGAAGAAGGTGTTGATCCCGGCAACCTGGAGAAAGTTCGAGGTGTCGTTGGCAAAGGCGAACTGGTGGCCGGCGTCCGGGGTGAGGCGCAGGCTGTTGCCGTAAGTTGAGGCGTCCACCCAGGGTGTCCCGCCGGTAACGGCGCCCGCGTTCGTCATGGCGGTGTCGATGGCGCGGACCACGTCGTCCAGGTCGTAGACCCGCTCCAGGGAGACGGTGACCGGCTGGGCCATGGCCAAGGAGCCATCGTTGTTGTAGACCCAGATGTCGAAGCTGCCGGTGGTGTCGAGTTCGTCAAAATAATCGTATCCGGGAAGCAGGGGGCCCTGGTTGCTGATGTCCGGGCCATAGGTGATGGTGCCATCGCCGGATTGAGTGTCAAAGGTGAATGGGGGATTGGTAAGGCCAAGCTGGGCCAGGATGGCGTCGTCCGCTCCGGCATTGATGGTGTAGGAGGCCGTGGAAAAAATGGTGATCTTTCCGGTGTTGTGGGTGGCGTCGGCGGTGTAGCTGTTGCCGTTGATCGTGTCGAGGCCGAGGTCGGAGGTGAAGGCCATGGGTACGCCCGCCCGGGTTATGCCCAGATTGGCCACGGTGATCGAAGAGCCGTCGCCCTCGTTCAGATTGGAGAAGACGATGGAGTTGGCAACCCCGCCGTTGGTGCCGTCGCCGGCTATCGCCTCGATGGTCACCGGATTGGCGGTGGTGGCGAGGCTGTTGTATGCGGAGAGATCACTGGTGATTTCGGCGGCCAGATTCGTGGCAAAGGTGGCGGGGAAGCCCACGTCGCCCGCGGCCACCGTGTAGCTGACGGCAACGCCGTTGACGGTAAGATTGACGACGTCTCCGGCCAGGATGTTTGTTGTCGCGTCAACCGCCGTCCCTGCCGTCAGGGTGGTCAGGCGCGCCTCGACTCCGGCCTCGGCCGTATTGATGGCGTTCACGGCATTGTAGGCCTTGGTCATGGCCAGGCCGGACTGGTCCCCGCCGCCGATGATGTCCCCGATCTCCCGGCCGTTGATGGTGATGCTGCCTGCGGGAATGGAGGTGATGTCGGTGGTCGCGTCCACGGTGGAGGTGAGACGGGCGACATTTTTCGCCACCTCGGCCCCGGTCAGGGTGTCGCTGAACAGATTCAGCCCGACCCCCTGGGTATGCTGCTGATTGAGTTCCCGGATCAGGGAGTTGGCAAAGGCGTCCAGCCGGCCGAGGAAGTTGTCCGGGTCGCCTTCAATCAGATTGCCGCGCACCTCAAGCCACCCCCCGATCTTGCCGCCCAGTTCCGCGCCTCCGCCGATGGGGCGCCGCGTTTCCGCGCCGTCATTGTCGGTGTTTACCCAGATGAGTTCGTTGTTTTCCCAATCCACCTGCCAGGATTCGTTGCTTTCCACCAGGGTGTGGCCGTCGGCCATGAGGATGGTGTAGGCGCCGTTTTTGTCCTCGAAAAAAGAGATGTCCAGGAGCTTGGAAAGGTCGTTGACCAGGGTGTCGCGTTTGTCGCGCAGGTCATTGGCCTGGCCCGCCGCGGATTCCGTGCCGGAAATCTCCACGTTGAGAGAGGCGATCTGGCTGACGATGGAGTTGACGTCGCCGATGGCCGTGTCCAGACTGACCCCGATATCGAACTTGGCCTGGGTCATTTCGCTGGTCATGGTGTGCAGCTGGTCGATGATCAGCTGGGAGGATTGGATTACCGCCTGCCTGGTTCCGGATATTTCCGGGTTGTCGGACAGATCCTGCCAGCTGGACCAGAACTGGTTCATCAGGTCGTTGATGGCCAGGCCCGGCGCTTCGTTGAACACGGTTTCCACCAGCCGCATGGATTCCTGCTGCGCCTCCAGGCTGCCCAGGTTCGATTCCTGGCTGGCCAGCCGCTGCACCATGAACTGGTCGTAGTTCCGCAGGATGTTTGTGCCCTTGACGCCGCCGCCCAGCATGCCGGAGCTGATGGGGGTCGCGTTGTGGGTTTCCAGTTGCAGCGACTGCCTGGTGTAGCCCGCGGTATCGACGTTGGCGATATTGTGCGATGCCACCTGGAGAGAAAGCTGGTGGGTGAGGAGCGCCTCCTTGGCAACACTCAGCACATGGGAGATGCCGGCCATGGCCTAGACCTCCCTGCTCAGCAAAGAGGGTTGATTCAGCGAGGGCTTCCTGCTCAGGCCGTTGAGCCCGTAAATGGGGCGGTCCGCGATCCCGCTGGTGATCAAGTGAATGGCGTCGTTCAGGTAGTGTTTCACGTCCGAGGCAAAGTGTTTGTTGATCTGGTTGCGGCTGAGGATCTCCTCCCGCAGCCCGGTCAGCTTCTGCCGGTATTGGCCGAGTTTTTCCCCTTCTTCCGGGTTGAGCAGGGGAATGAGGGCGGCAAGCCGGACGGTTTTTTCGCGTGCGTCCGGGCGCAGCGCACCGGCCATCTCGGCGAGCAGTCCATCCAGGGCCTGGATGCGGCTCAGCCGGTTTTCCTTCCTGGCGCTCAGGCGGATGAGTCCCTGCATGTCCATGTTCACCAGGGCTTTTTGTTCTTCGCTCAAGATGGCGAGCATATCCTGGGAAAGAAGGACTTCCTGCTCCAGGGTTTCGAAGAATTTGGCGGGCAGGGAGTGTTGTTCCGCTGTTTCTGTGTGCTGCATGGCCTATTTCTCCTTGCTTGCCGGAAGATGGGCTTGCGAGAGTTGCCGGTAGAGCATTTCGCCGAAGCCGAGACCGTTGCTTCCCGCCATTTTCTGGGTCATCTGGTCGTCCTGGATGGACTGGAACATTTCCTCGCCGTAGCCGCCGTCAAGCAGGCCGCTTTTTTCGATACCCTGCCGGGCCTGGCTCAGGATCTGCTTGAGCATCAGGGCTTCAAATCCGGCGCACGCCTCGCGGAGTTTCTTCTCCTTGAGCGTATCGGTCGAATTGGTGATTCCCTTGAGTCCGGCGGTTGCTTCGCTGGTGATATCCATGACGGCTCCTAATCCCGATAAACGGGGGAAGTGCGTTAACGAAATTATGTCCTGCCGGCAAATAATTCCTAACTTGCTAAATGATTTCCAGTTCCGCCTGCAAGGCGCCCGCGGCCTTGATGGCCTGAAAGATGGCGATGAGTTCGCGGGGGGCCACGCCCACCGAGTTCAAGGCCCGCACCACCTCGCCCAGGGTCACGCCCGATTGCATGGTCACCACCTTCTGTCCGACCCTGATGGGGTCATTGGGGGAGTTGGCCGGAACGCCGGGCTGTGGCGGAGGTTTGACCTGCAGGCTCAGGTTGCCGTGGGACAGGGCGAACTGGTTGAGGGTGACATTGTCGCCCATGACCACCGTGCCGGTCCGTTCGTTGAGAACCACCCTGGCCTTGCGCTCCGGGGTGATCTCGATGTTTTCCAGGGCCGCCAGCAGGGCGACCTCCTGGGCTTTGTATTTGGGCGGAACAGCGACATCCACCGAGGCGCCGTCACGGGCGGTGGCGTAGGGGCCGCCCAGATAGGTGTCGATGGCGGTTTTCATCAGGGAGATGGTGGTGAAATCCGGCGTGGCCAGGCTGATGGTGATGCTCTCCTTGTTGGCAAAGCTCACCGGCACTTCGCGCTCCACCGAGGCGCCGTTGGTGATCCTGGCCACGGTCGGGTGATTCGCCTGCTTGGCCGCGCCGCGGGCGGCAGGATCGTTCCCGGTGCTGATGGGGCCCTGGGCCATGGCGTAGATGTTGTTGTCCAGACCTTTCAGCGGGGTGGCCAGCAGGGTGCCGCCCTGCAAGGAGGTGGCGTCGCCCACCGAGGAAATGGTCACGTCGAGGCTTTGGCCCGCCTTGAAAAAGGGCGGAAGGGTGGCGGTCACCATGACGGAGGCGATATTTTTCACCTTGGTGGCTTCCGGGTCCACCTTGACCCCGAGGTTGTTAAGCATGTTGGTGAGCCCCTGGCCGGTAAAGGCGGCCTTGTTGCCGTCGCCGGTGCCGTTCAGGCCGACCACGATGCCGTAGCCCACCAGCTGGTTGTTCCGCACCCCTTTCACCGTGGCCAGATCCTTGAGGCGCACGGCATGGGCCAAGCCGGCGTTGAGGAGCAGTCCGAGCAGCAGCGCGCAGACAAGGAACAGCGTGGTGCGCGGAAAAGTCTGCTTCGGGTTCTTTTTGGCTGTCATGGTCGTCGTCTGCATGGAGCTGTCCTCGGCCTGTATTCTGCGGAGCCTGTATCTTGCTATCCTAGCAAGCAATGTGCCATGGGAGAGGCAGGGGTTGTAATGTGCCTTTTTTAAAGGAAATATTCTTTTTTTCATGGGATCCTCCTCGGAGAGAAAGGAATATTTTGCCTAGTCAACAGGAGCAAGGCACAAGGTTAAAGGATACAGGTCGCTTTTTTCACCTGTATCCTTGCGCCGTTATCCTCAAAACGGCCAGACGTTGTCCAAGGCCCTGGCCAGCCAGCCCGGCTGCTGCTTGTCGCCGAGAACCCCCTGGCCGCTGTATTCGATCCGGGCGTCGGCAACATGGGTCGAAAGGACCGAGTTGTCCTGGGCGACATCCTGCGGCCGGATGATGCCGGAGAGAATGATGTGCTGGGTTTCATTGTTGACCTTCACCTCCTGGTAGCCGCGGATGTTCAGGTTGCCGTCGGTGGTGATGTCGATGACCCTGGCCGAGATGGTGGCGGTCACGTTGCTTTTCCGGTCGGTCTTGCCCTTGCCCTCGAAATCATTGGTCAGCTTGGCCTGGATCTCGGTGAGCGAAGGGGAAAAGCGATGGTTTTTGTCCGCCAGCCAGGTCTCCAAGCCAAAAAGGCTGGAGACGCCGCCGGTGACCGTTGATTCGCGCTCGGTCTTGGTGTTGGCCTCTTTGTTGGCCTTGGAGGTCTCCACGATGCGGACCAGAACGATGTCGCCGACCCGTTTCGCCCGGCTGTCCGCGTAGAGGTCCAGGCCGCTGCTGGCCGCATAGATCGTCCCCTCCGGCTGGGCTTGCGCGACCCGGGGCGGGGTGGGCAGGGTGTAGCGTTCCGGCAGCTGCTGGGCCTGCTGGCTGCCGGCGCAGCCGGAAAGCCCTGCGAGCAGAAGGATGACGGTGGTGTGGAGTGTGGTGCGCATACGCTTCTCCTTTGATGACTGGGGTGTCTGTTTCAAAATTCGGCCTCCACCACGCCGGCGGCCAGAATCCGGGCCTGGATCTCGCGGCGGCTGGTGAGGTTTTTGACCCGGATTGTTTCGCCGAGCGCTCCGGAATTTTTGGCCTCTCCGGGAGTGGTTATTTGGATGGCCTTTGATTTCGCCATGATGGTCACCATCTCGCCCCGGTTCACCAGGGGAGGGGCGTCAAGGTTCTGGGCATGGAGGATGGCCCCGGCCGGCAGCGAGATTTTCAGCTTCTGTCCCACCGCCTGTTTCGGGTCTTGGATCAACCCTGCATCGAGCATGGAGATGTCCTGCCGCTTGGCAACGAGGTCGTCGCTGGTGATGATATCGTTGCGGCTCAACCGTTTTGTCGTGTTGACCACCGTGCCGAAAAGGTGCAGATCGCCGCTCATCTTCAGCTGCCCCTGCTCCTTTCCCTCTTGCAGGATGGCGGCGGTCACCTGTTTTTTGCCGGGGCGGGTGTCATTGGGCTTCTGGGTGATCCGGTAATCGAAGCTGCCTGTCGGCAAGGCCATGGCCAGGGGGCGGACGGTGAAATTGGTGATCTGGACGTCTTCCTTGGGCCAGGGGGAATCCTGGAGCACCACCTCGCTGAAGATATTCTCCAGCGCGGCAAGGTCCGGGGTGGCAATGGGGTCCGCTGCCTTTCCGGACAGCGGAGAGGCGAGGCAGAGCAGCAGGGCGATGGTGCACAGGCGCAACAGCATCTTAGTCATTCCTTTTAACGGACCAGGGTGTTGGCTACTTCCAGCAGCTTGTCCGCCGTGGTGACCGATTTGGAGTTTACCTCGTAGGCCCGCTGGGTGATGATCATGTTGACCAATTCCTCGGTGACATCCACGTTGGAGACCTCGATGAAACGCTGCTGGATGGTGCCCAGCCCATCGGTGCCGGGGTTGGCTTCGGTGGGGGCGCCGGAGGCCTCGGTTTCCAGGAAGAGATTGGCGCCGGTGCTGCGCAGGCCGCCCGGATTGACAAAACTGTGCAGGGTGAGCTGAACCGTGGCGAGCACCTGCTGCTGGGCATCCTTGGCTTCGAGCAACCCATTGTTGTTGATGCCGATGGAGGTTGTCCCCTGGGGCACGGTGAATTCGGGCTGGAGCCGGTCGCCGTTCTGGGTGACCACATTGCCGTCTCCATCGAGGCTGAAGGCGCCGGCCCGGGTGAAATAGTCCTGGCCGTCGCGGACCACCTTGAAAAACCCACTGCCCTCGATGGCGAAATCCAGGTCGTTGCCGGTTTCGGTGAGGCTGCCCTGGGTGAAGATCTTCTGCACCGAGGTGGGACGGACACCGAGGCCCACCTGGATGCCGGAAGGCACCCTGCCGCCATCGGCGGTTTCCGTGCCCATGGCCCGGAGTTCCTGGTAATAGAGATCCTCGAACTGGGCCCGGCTCTTCTTGAAGCCGGCGGTGTTGACGTTGGCCAGGTTGTTGGCGATGGTGTCCAGCTGCAACTGCTGGCCGGTCATGCCGGTGCGGCCTGAGAATAATGAGCGGATCATGCTGGTCCCCTTATGCTGTTTGAGTTAACGGCTATCCTGCCAGGCTGCCGACCCTGCGCACGGCAAGGTCGTCAAGGTCGTCCACGGCCCGGATCATTTTTTGCTGTCCTTCATAGGCGCGGTACAGATCGATCATCTCCGTCATTTCCGTGACGGTATTGACGTTTGATTTTTCCAGATGCCCCTGCATGATTTGCAGATTCTCCGGGGTTTCCGCCGGAGCCCCCTCGGCAAGGCGGAAAAGATTTTCTCCTTCCTTTTTCAGAGCCTGCGGGTCCGCGGTGACCACCGCCAGGCGGTCGACCGCAAGGCCATCGACAAACAGGCGGCCGTCGCGGGCCACATCAACCTTGTTGCCGTTGATGGTGATGGGGCCTGCCTCGCCGAGTACGGGGTAGCCGTTGGCCGTGACCAGCACCCCTTCGTTGTTGCGCTGGAAGTTGCCCGCCCTGGTAAGGCGCTCCCCGGCCGGAGTCTGGACCCGGAAAAAACCATCCCCGGAAATGGCCATGTCAAAGGGAGCGTCAGTTTTTTGAACAACGCCCTGCTGGTGGACCGTGTTGATGCGCAGTGCCTTGCCGACCCGCTGGCGGGTGCGGTTGGCCTGGTAGAGCATCTCGTCGAAGGTGACGGTTTCCTTCTTGAACCCCGGCGTGTCGACATTCGCCAGGTTGTTTGCCACCTGGTTGAGCCGCTGCTCATGGTTGATCAGGGTTTCGACGCCTTCCAGCAATCCGAGTCTGTTATGGATGAACATGGCATACCTCTTCTGTGTTTGTGTCCTATTGTTGCAAGAGGCGTGCCGGGGATGTTGTTCGGGCGGAGGAGCGGGGGTGTTCGTGTGCTAAATGAAGTGAATACAAATGGTTACGCGGTTTGTTGCGGGAGGTGGGGCCGGGTGTTGGGAGCGTCAAAAAAATGGATGCTCGGGCAGGAGGGGAGGTATATTTTGCCTAGCGGGGAATGCGGAGATTGCTTGGCAATCAGAGAATCTTACGAGGGGGTCATCTTGCTGTTGGCCCGGTAGACAAAGGCAAGGATCTCCGCCACCACCAGATAGGTGTCCGGGGGGATATCGGCATTGAGGTTCAGCTTGGCCAGGATCTCCACCAGATCGGCATCCTCCTGAATGGGGATGCCGTACTCCTTGGCCAGGGCGATGATCTTCTCCGCCACCTCCCCGGCGCCCTTGGCAACCATCTTGGGCGCTTCATCACGGCTTGTGTCGTAGCGGAGGGCAACAGCCTTTTTTTTTGCTGGCGTATCTGGCATTATGGGCGCTGCTTGTATGGTTGGGTTTGTGCGTGGCCAAGGGATTATTGCAGCAATTATACCCCACAACAATCGGAGCGGATGAAAAAAATGCAATTCGGACAAACCTTGCAGTCGGGACGGCTTATCTTGCGGTACAAGCGGTTTCTTGCCGACGTGGAAATGGACGATGGCCGTCTGCTCACCGTGCATTGCCCGAATTCAGGCAGCATGCTGGGCTGCAAGGAGCCCGGCAGCCCGGTGCTCGTCTCCCTGGCGGACAACCCCAAGCGCAAGTATGGTCACACCCTGGAGATGGTGCGGGTGGGCGCGACCTGGGTGGGGATCAACACCGCCCGCACCAACGGGCTGGTGGCCGAGGCCATTCAGGCGGGGGTGGTGACGGAACTGGCCGGGATCGAGACGATCCGGCCAGAAGTCAAGGTGTCGGATAAAAGCCGGTTAGACTTTCTCCTCACCCGTGGCCAGGAGAAGATCTATGTGGAGGTGAAGAACTGTAGCCTGGCCCTGGACCGGGCGGCCATGTTCCCCGATGCCGTTACCGTGCGGGGCGCGAAGCATCTGGCCGAGCTGTTGGCCCTGCGCCAAACCGGCTGTAGGGGTGTGGTTTTTTTCTGCGTGCAGCGGGAGGATGTGGATTATTTTTCTCCGGCCGAGCACATTGATCCGGGGTATGCCAAAGCGTTGCGGGAGGTGGCGGCCCAGGGGGTGGAGGTGCTGGCCTATGGGGCATCCCTGAGCCCGGAGGCGATCACTGTTGTGCGAAAACTGCCGGTGCGGCTGGGCTGACGGCCGGGAAAGGGGGTGCCGCCGGGCTCTTGCCTCCCCTCCCTCGACGGGAGGGGACCGAGGGGTGGGTGAAGTTGCCGATGGCCTCGGATGTGGCAAGTACCCCCACCCCCTAACCCCCTCCCGTAGGTAAGCGCAGACTCCGGGGGAGGGGGAATTTCATTGCACCGTGAAAATCTGTGCTGAATAGTTACGATCTAATTTTCTCAGCTTGCTTCGCCGCAACCCTTGCAATAAAGTAACGAGAACAGAAAACGGCCGCCTGATGCGGCCAGGAGATATATTATGATGCAAAAAAAACCAAAAGCGGTGGTGCTCTTGAGCGGCGGGCTTGATTCTGCCACGGTTCTGGCCATGGCCATGGCCGAGGGCTACGAGTGCTGCTGCCTCAGCTTTGCCTACGGCCAGCGCCAGCAAGTGGAGCTGGAGCGGGCTAAGGCCAATGTCGCCCGCAGGGGGATCGAAAAACACCTCATCCTTCGCCTCGATCTCGACGCCATCGGCGGCTCGGCCCTGACCACGGATACCGCCGTGCCCAAGGGCCGCAGTCAGGCGGAGATGAACGGTTCCATCCCCATCACCTACGTGCCGGGCCGCAACACCATCTTCCTCTCCTACGCCATGGCCTGGGCCGAGGTGCTGGGCGCGGGCGATGTGTTTCTCGGGGTCAATGTCATGGATTACAGCGGCTATCCCGACTGCCGCCCGGAGTTTCTCGAAGCCTTTGAGCGGGTGGCCAATCTGGCCACCAGGGCCGGGGTGGAAGGGGAGACCCGTTTCCGGGTCCATGCCCCGCTCCTCAAGCTGACCAAGAGGGAGATCATCGAAAAAGGGTTCGAGCTCGGGGTGGATTACGGCCTGACCCACAGCTGTTATGACCCGGACGCACAGGGGCGGGCCTGCGGGAGTTGCGACAGCTGCCTGTTGCGGCTCAAGGGGTTTGCCGAGGCCGGGCGGGTTGATCCGGTGGAGTATCAGTGATAATGCATAATGAAGAGGGCACAATGAAGAATGCATTGGGCGGGTTGTTCATGGTCGGCCTGCCAGGGACGGAGCTGGATGATTCCACCCGCGACCTTATTAATAGGTATGGGATCAATAATTTCATCCTCTTCAAGAGAAACGCCGAGAATCCGGAGCAGATTCGCACCCTCTGTCTTGGGCTGGCTGATGCCTGCCGCGCGGCCGGGCTGGGTGCGCCGCTGATCTCCATCGATCAGGAGGGCGGCACCGTGGCCCGGCTCAAGGCGCCCCATTTCACCGAGTTTCCCGATGCCAGGGCGCTGGCGGAGAGTGAGCGGGCAGAGGAGTTGCTGACTGACTATGCCCGCACCTGCGCCAAGGAATTATTGGCGGTGGGGATCAATATGAATCTGGCCCCGGTGTTGGATGTGAGCCCGGCCGGGCTGGGGTTGTTCATGGAAAGGCGAGCCCTGGGCGGGACGCCGGAGCAGGTGGCCCGGCTGGGCGCGCTGGTGATTACGACCATGCAGGATAACGGCTTGGCTGCCTGCGCCAAGCATTTTCCCGGATTGGGCGGAGCAACTCTGGACCCCCACAAGGTGCTGCCCGTGGTGGATCGCTCGCTCGAAGAGCTGCGCGGCTGCGATCTGGTGCCGTTTGTCGAGGCGATCCGGGCGGGAGTGGCCGGGGTGATGACCTCGCATACCGTGTATCCGCAGCTTGATTCCGAGTTCCCCGCCACTCTGTCGCCGCGGATTTTGGGCGGAGTGCTCCGCGATGAGCTGGGATATGATGGGATGGTGGTTACCGACGATCTGGAGATGGGGGCCATTGAGAATGAAGGCACGGTGGCGGATGCGGCGCTCACCTCATTTTTGGCCGGGGCGGATATGCTGTTGATCTGCCAAGAGCACTCGAAGATTATTGCGGCCCATGAATTATTGAGTAAGGCGGTGGGCGGGGTGGTTTCCGGGGAGAGGGTGCGGAGGTCGCTGGAGAGGATTGGTGTGGTGCGGAGGCGGTTTGCTGGGGTTTGAGGGATGGGATTTTGTGCATATTTCCGGCTATCATGATAGCTAGGTCCGTAGGATAACTTGTTAGGCCGCACTCACCGGCACCGATCACTTGTACGAAACAGGACTTCAAGATGAAAACAGTACGAACATCGGTAGAGGCATGGTCACGTGAAGATCTTGTGCGCGCCGCGATAGCGATGATGAAGATCGCCGGTTGGTCGCTGGCTCTCATTTGGGCTGCCTACCTAGTTCGATTTACCTCAATTCTTGGTCCGTTTCATACGTTTCTATTTGGCTCTGAGACACCCGACCAGATCGCGAATGCGAAGGCAGCATGGGGCCAATTCGGCGATTTTGTGGGAGGCACGCTTAATCCGCTAGTGAGTCTGCTTGCCTTGGTCGGCTTGGTGTTCACCATCTTGCTGCAGCATGAGGCGATGATGCGTGTTCAAAAAGATGCCGCAGCTAGCCAAAAGGCGCTCTCGGATCAAACGCGGCTGTCACTTGAAGCTGCTAGGCTTCAGTCATTGGCAGCCGCCCTCGAAGTGACTACAGAAATGCATCGCCAAGCTGTCGCAGTCAGCCACATTTCGGTAATAGATCTTTTGAGGCGGAAGGAAAATATTGCGGACCAAATCCTTGAGATCAATGAGCGGCTGGCAAGGCAGACACAAGCAACGGATGAGGAAGCTGCGACAGGTGCGGCCTAATCATTCAATCGAGAAGGCGCACCCCGGCAAGCCGGGTCACGCCTCTCATTTCAAACGTTGAACGAGGATGACCATGATGAATCGAGAGCGATTCATTTATTTTATGCAGAATGGAGAGAAGGGGCCAATAAAAATAGGTCTCGCTTTTGACGTGCAGCGGAGATTGGCTCAAGCTCAGACATTTAATTACCAAGCAATTACCCTTCTCGGACACATCCCTGGTGATCAACGGCTTGAAACGGCTCTTTTGAAAAGGTTTTTTCCATATCACCTCTTGGGTGAGTGGTTCGCGTTTAATGACGAACTATACAATCTCGCAAGGGGCGTTTTCGATGTAGAGTATGAAAAGTATGGCGATAGAAATTATTTGGTACTTTATCGACAGACCACCGAATCTATGACCGATCCTTGCCCGTTCTGCCTGGCATCACATAGTCATGGAATCGGTGATGGACATCGAGTAGAGCACTGTCTCCCCCAACACGGTCGATCCTCGATACTTACAACTGACGGCACATCCCTTTATCGCGATCACGGGTATATCATAAAGACCCGTGATCCAGACGGACCACCTCCAAAAGAACCAAGATGCAACCGAGTGAGTGAGGTTCGGCTCCGAGTTTTCGCAAATTTACTAACATTTGCCACGAACAAGTTTATTGAATCTAATATTTTTTCTGTCGATCCAGCAACGATCCCGCCGAAAGGTGGCGTAGAACTTCTTGTAAAATATCCTGATGGGACACCATGTAAGATACGATGCAATGACGCAGGGTATGGTGAAGTCGGAATAAATATACTTTACGGGATAAAGAGCGCCGACCCTCCTGTGTACACTTTCGTGTCCAGACAATCCAAAGAAATATGTTCTGCTCATGCGGCTGGCTGGCTTGAGCGCAGGGTAGGGAAATATCTTCAGATACCGGCTGAGTCGACATCCATTGAGCTTTATTGTGCAAAGCATGTTTGTAAGCAACTCGCAGAGCGAGAAATTCAGCCAATTGCGGATTCGTTCAAGAAGCAAGGTCCATTTCATCTTTAAATGATTGCAGACTTAAAGCGATAAATAGGGAAATTGGGACGGATTTATTATTCTGATTACCAAGCAATCTTATCAATCAGGGTAATGGGCTTCATCCTTCTGTTCTTTTTCTTTTGCTTGCCCAAAGAAAAAGAACCAAAAAGAAAAGGCACCCAGCCACTTGTCCCGCCGCAGGCGGGATGCCCTGTGCTCCTCGGCGGAAAAGAAACGAAAAAAGAAACGGAAGAAACAGAAACGGGGTCGGACCAAGGCAACTGATTGATTTGACAGAAGAAGGGTATGAAAGATTGGCTGTATTTCGCCTCAAAAGCCCATTTTGATGGCCAAAATGGGCTTTTGAGGGGGGCACTTCCTGCGGGCAAGCCGCAGATGTTCTTGTTATGCGCAATGGGAGTGTTATCGTTGGGCCTATCCCCGGTCGGGAACAATGGCAAGTTTGAGTCCGAGCCCATGGATGATGTTGTGGAAGGTGCGCAGTTCCGGGTTTCCTTTTCTGGACAGGGTGCGGTAGAGGTTTTCCCGTTTGATGTGCGCCCGTTCGGCAACGGCGGTCATGCCGCCCATGGCCTGGGCCACCCGGCGCATGGCCAACAAGAGCGCGTCGCGGTCGTCTTCGTCGATGGCGGCGGTGAGGTATCCGGCGGCAAATTCTGGGTCTTTGAGCAGTTCGTTCAGGTCTTTTTCGTAATCGGTCATGGTGTGCATCGCTGTTTCTCCTGATGATCTTTCCAGTACACCTTGGCGGTTTCTATGTCTCGTTCCTGCGTGCTCTTGTCGCCGCCGACCAACAACAGCACCACCCGGTCGCCGTCGTGGGCATAGTACACACGATAGCCAGGACCATGGGGGATGCGCAATTCCATCACGCCGGAGCCAACGCCCTTGTGGTCGCCAAGATTGCCGACGGCAACCCGGTCAAGCCTCGCGGCAATGCGCTGCATGGCGGCACGGTCGCGCAGGGAGAGAAACCAGTCCCGGAAAGGCTTTTTTCCGTGCGGATCGGTGTAGTAGGTGAGCTGGCGCGGAATGGCTTGCATGTTTTGATTGTATCATATACGATACAGCACATCAACAGGAAAGATGGCCGTGCCTTGGAAACAAGAGTGTGGTCATGATCTTATTTCTATAAACAGTGAGTAAACACATGGAACTCTCCCCTTTTCTCCAAGACCTTTCCCGACAACCCATCATCCAGCGGCTCATGGTGGTCGCGGTGTATGGACTGTTGGCCAAGGCGGTGGATATCTTTGTCAACCGCATCCTCAAGCGGTTGGCCGCCGCTTATACCACCACCGATATCGACGACAAGGCCATCGACATCCTTCATTTCCCCATTGTTTTCAGTGTCTTCTTTTTCGGGGTGCTCCATGCCGTGACCATGTCGCCTGGCCTTGCCGCCCCTTGGGAGAAGTTTGTGCCTGCCCTGGCGCAGAGCATTGCCCTCATCGTCTGGACCCTTGCCGCGCTACGTCTTTTTGTGGTGCTGGGCGAGCATTATCTGGAGTCCATTTCCGAGCGGGGCAAGATCGGGGCTGATCTCTTTTTGCTGCTGAAGAACGTGGTCCGGGTGATTGTCATTGTTTCCGCCCTGATCTGGCTGCTTTCCATCTGGAACGTCAATCTCGCCCCCCTCTTTGCCTCCGCCGGTATTGCCGGTATCGCCGTGGCCCTGGCCGCCAAGGACAGTCTGGCCAATTTTTTCGGCGGGATCAGCATCTTTGCCGACAGAACCTTCAAGGTGGGCGATTACATTATCATCGACAATACCCAGCGCGGCGAGGTGGTGGAGATAGGTGTCCGCTCCACCCGGATCAAGACCCGGGACGATGTGCTGATCACCATCCCCAACTCCATTCTGGCCAACAGCAAGGTGCTCAATGAAAGCGCGCCCATCCCCCGTTTCCGGGTCCGGGTGCCGGTGGGGGTTGCCTACGGCAGCGATCTGGAGCAGGTCGAGGCGGTGCTGCTCAGGGTGGCTGCCGCGAACCCGGCGGTGGTCAAGGATCCGGCGGCCAGGGTGCGGCTGCGCGCTTTCGGGGCGTCGTCCCTTGATTTCGAGCTGCTCTGTTGGGTGGCGGACCCGAGTGTCAAGGGGTTGGAGATCCATAACCTTTTGAAGGGCATCTATCGGGAGTTTGCCGCAAACTCCATATCCATCCCCTTTCCGCAGCAGGATGTGCATCTCAAGGAGCTGCCGGAGCGGGTTGAAAAATAGGCGCGGATTTATTTCCGCAACAGGATGGGCTTGCGCCCGGGGGATCAATTGAAGAGCGGGAAGAGAAATGATGTGTAACCCTGCCTGTCCGCGCACGCGGCGGTAGCCCCATGCCGCGCGCCGTCATCCTCTTCGTCACCGTTGCCGCCATCTACCTGGGGTTCTGCGGTATTTTGTTCTTCTTGCAGCGCTCCCTGATCTACTTCCCGCAGCCGAGCGCTCTTCGCAGCCCTGCCACCACCTTCAGGGTGCCGGTGGCGGAGGCGGAGGTCTTGGTGTCGGTGCGGCCGCGCGAGGGGGCGAAGGCCTTGCTCTACTTCGGCGGCAACGCCGAGGACGTCTCTCTTAGTCTGCCTTTGTTTTCCAGGGATTTTCCGGAGCACGCCATCTACCTGCTCCATTACCGGGGCTATGGCGGCAGTTCCGGAGCGCCGTCGGAAGAGGCGATCCGGAAGGATGCCCTGGCCTTGTTCGACGCGGTCCATGCCAAGCATTCCGAGATCGTCGTGGTGGGGCGCAGCGTTGGTTCCGGCGTCGCCGTCCGTTTGGCCAGCCAGCGGCCTGTGTCCCGCCTGGTGCTGGTAACGCCGTACTACAGCCTGGAAGAGCTTGCGGCCCGGTTGTACCCCTACATTCCGGTGAGGTGGCTGCTGCTCGACAAATTCGAAGCCTGGCGCTACGCCCCCCGGGTGGTCGCGCCCACCGTGCTGGTGGCGGCCGGAAACGACGAGGTGGTCCCGGTCGCAAGCACGGAACGGCTACTGGCCTGCTTCGGCAAGGGTGTCGCCACGCTCGAGGTCATCGCCGGGGCAACCCACAACACCATCTCCGAGAGCCCCCGCTACCTCGAAATACTCAAAGCCGCCCTATGAATGGAGAAGAAGGGGGGATCGGCCCCGGCATGGCCGTCACTCTGGATCGCTCGCCAGCATGGGGATCTTGACCGTGAAGGTGGTGCCCTTGCCTTCCTCGCTTTCCACCAGGATATCGCCCTTGTGGTTCTTGACCACGATGTCGTAGGCGATGCTCAAGCCCAACCCCGTGCCCTTGCCCACCTCCTTGCTGGTGTAGAACGGTTCGAAGACCCGTTTGATCTTGTCCGGCGGGATGCCGCAGCCGCTGTCGGTGATGCTGGCATAGACCCAGTCGGGGTCCGCCCAGGTCTTGATCCGGATCTCCCCGTGTTTTTCAATGGCTTGGGCCGCGTTGACCAGGAGGTTCATGAACACCTGATTGAGCTGCTGCGGATTGCAAACGGTGCGGGGCAGGTCGCCGTACTCCTTTTTTACCTCGCATTTGTATTTCAACTCGTTCCAGACGATGCCGAGGGTGGTGTCCAGACATTCGTTGATGTCGGCGGCCAACCGTTCGGCCTGATCGGCCCTGGAGAAATTCTTGAGTCCCTGGACGATCTTTTTGACCCGGTCCGCGCCGTCCAGGGACTCCGTCACCAGCTGCCGGGAGTCCTCGATGATGTAGTCGATCTTCATTTTTTTGCGCAGGGCGTCAAGTTCCTCATCCTGCTGCTGGGGCAGCCGCTTTTCCAGCGCCTCGATGAAGCCGGTGAGCCGCTCCAGATATTTGGCCAGTGAGCCGAGGTTGCTGGCGATGAACCCCATGGGGTTGTTGATCTCATGGGCCACCCCGGCCGCAAGCTGGCCGACCGAGGCCATTTTTTCCTGTTGCAGGATCTGGCTCTGGGTCTCCTTGAGCCGGGTATAGGCCTCTTCCATCTCCCGGTTCTTTTGCGCCAGTTCGTGCGTCCGTCCCAGCACCCGCCCCTCGAGTTCGTCATTGAGGCGGCGGAGTTCTATTTCCGCCAGTTTGCGCTCGGTGATGTCGGTGATGGTGCCGACATAGCCGCTGATCTCGCCCTCTGCCCCTCTCTCCACCGCCGACTGCCCCATTACCCAGCGGATCGAGCCGTCCGGCCGCTGGTAGCGGTATTCGACATTGCATGGTTGCTGGCCCCGTATTGCCTGATTCCAGATGGTCTCCACCCGCTCCCGGTCCTCGGGGAACAACCCGCGCTTCCAGCCTTCCCCTTGTGCCTCGGCATCGCTCAGGCCGACGATTTCGCACCAGCGTTCGTTGACATAGAGGCAGTTGCCGGCCGGGCTGGTCCGGAAAATGCCCACCGGGGAGATCTGCGACAGCGAACGGAACAGCCGCTCGCTGTCGAGCAGGGCCTCGCCCGAGCGGACAAGCGCCTCTTCCCGCTGGGCGAGCATATCCAGCATCCTGTTGAATTCCCGCGCCATGCCGGCTGCTTCGTCAATGCCGGGAACCTTGGGGCGGACCTGATTGTTCCCGGAGCGGACCTCGTCCATGGCCGCTTGAATCACATACAGCCGTCGGGTGAGCCGCCGCGCCATCAGCCAGGCCAGGAACGAGCCTATGCCAATGGCTATCAGGGCATAGGCCAAGCCATCACGGAAGATTTCGTTCAGCTTGCGGACGGCTAGCTGTTGGCCGATACCCACCCGGGCCCAGCCCACATGCTGGTCGGCAAGCATTACCGGGACCATGACATCGACCAGTTCCAGGCTCCGGTTCAGCTCCCTCGGGCGGACCTCGGCGGGCAGGTTGCGCACATAGAGGCCGAGCCGGGCGCGATCGGTGTGGGCCAGCACCCGTCCCTGCCCGTCGAGCAGCATGGCAAATCGGAGTTCCGGGTAGCGATGCTGGGCCTCGGCCAGTTCCTGAAGGCCGGAGATATCATGGGAGGCGAGCCAGCCGGCGGAAGAGGTGGCGAGGGAATGCCCCAGATACATGGCCTGTTCCACCTGACGCGCCAGGATGAACGCCCGCTGGTTCGTGACCAGATCCCAGACGAAAAGGGTCATCATGACCGCATGCACCGCGGCCACGCCGATGATGAGCTGGCGGCGCAGGGTGCCGAAAAAGAATCCGTGCAGGGTGCTGCTCATCGTTTCAGCTCAACCGGCCTCACTTTTTGTTCAAACCGCGCAATGTATTGCCGCACGATCTCGTAATCCGCGTCCGCGGCCGGCAGGAAGCGATTTGTTTCCATGCCTGCCAGGATGGCGCGGCCTGCCGGGGTATCCTGCAGCCGCAACAGGGCGAGGCGGACCTGCTCCCGGACCTGGGGCGGGACATCATCCCGGGCCATGACCGAATTATTGATGAGCGAGGGGGTTTCCCAGATCACCTGCAGCTCCGCGGCCTCGCGCGGATGTTCTTTCTGAAAGGCCCGCCAGGGCGGGGGCCAGGTGGCGCCCGCCGCGGTCAGCTTGAGATGGACGTTCATGATCGAGGATTCCTGGGAGCCGACGTACCGGTTCTCGATCTCGGTGTTGACCTTGAGCCCGTGCTCATAGAGGAAGTATTGGGGCATGATGCAGGCGGCCAGGGCGGTGGGTGACGGATAGCTCACCGCCTTGCCCTTCAGGTCGGCAGGCGTCTTGATGCCGCTGTCCCGCCGCACCAGAAAGAGTCCCTTGAAGTCCTCGGGCTGGCCGGCCATGGCGATCACCGCATAGCCCGCCTTCATCGCCTCCAGGGTCTGCCAGGGGTTGGGCAGCAGGAATTCCGGCCTCCGCGCCCGGAACTTCTCTTCAAAATTTCCGTAGTCGCGGGAGGATTCCAATTCCAGCCTTGCGTTTTGCACCTGGTCGTTGAGGTATTCGATAAGCGGCTGATAGTCATGCTGGAGTTTGATGGGGTTGTGCAGGGGATGGATCGCCAGGTGATAGGTGGGGGCTGGTTGCGCCAGCGGTGCGCTGCCGTATTCCGGGCCCTGTCGGCTGGGTTTTTGCTCGCAGCCGGACGCCAGGAGCGCCAGGGCAAAGACGATGAGGCGAAAGACAGATAGAGGCATAAGGCGAGTCCTCCCATGGGGGGAAGGGGGCGGTTATCACTCCCTCCGGCGGTGCTTCATGTTATATGATGCGGCAAAGAGGGGTAGAAAATCAAGGAGAGAAAAATCGGGCCGGGTTTTTCTTCGAATCCCGCCTTGCCCGTGCTGTTTTTTTTCTTGCAACCGGCGCGAAGAGAAGCTGTTTTTTGCCTGCCATCGTGGTAGAATACAATCGAAAGCTCTCCAATCGGCTGCCCCCTGCGGGCGCCAGTTTAATCACTGTGATGGAGGAAATGCATGGAACTACAAGTTGAAGGACGGAACCTGGAAATTCGTAAGGCTTGGCAGGAAAAAATCGAAGAGGAAAAGGGGCGGCTCGATCGCCATCATCCCGGACTTGTTCATCATCTCCGCATCTCCATTGAGGAGACCGCCGGGCACAAGGCGGGCGGTCACGAGGTTCGCGTGGTTGCTTCCGTTCCCAATGACACCGTGGTTGTGAAAAGAAAGGGGGAGACGGTGCGGCCCCTGCTGGTTGAGGCGTTTGACACCCTTGGCCTCCAGTTGAAGGAGTTGCAGCGCAAGCGGCGGCAGACCGGCAAGGAGCCGGAGGGGGCGGCGGCCGGACCGGCCATGGGCACCATCAAGAGTCTGTTCCCCTACGAATCCTACGGGTTTCTCGCGACCCCGGACGGCCAGGAGGTGTATTTCCACGAAAACGCCCTCAAGGACGTGACCATGTCCCAGCTGGCCGAAGGCGACGAGGTTCGTTTCGGCGAGGGCGAAGGGGACAAGGGGCCGACCGCGGCGTGGGTAAAGCTGGTTAGATAGGAGCGGCGTAAAAAAACAAACGCAAAGTCGCAGAGGCGCAAAGAAATCGAAGAAAAGAACTCTTTTTTCGCGTCGTTGCGTCTTTGCGTTACATACTTCAGTTGGGAGTGAAGGACTTACCAATGACCGTGTTGCAGCAGGTTGAGCTTGGCTCGGAATACCTGCAGGAAAATGAAGACGTAATCTGCCAAAAGATTGCCGCCCGCAAGAAAGAGCTGGGCGGCAATCTTTTGATTTTGGGGCATCACT
>JAJZPC010000096.1 GCA_021811385.1 Deltaproteobacteria bacterium
GCTCGCAGGCGCCATCATCACCCTCCGCGACGCCAGCGATCCCGGCCAGATTTACCCGCTGGTCCTGGACAGCATTGCCGACGGCGTCTTCACCGTGGACCGGAACTGGAACCTGACCTCCTTCAACCGGGCGGCGGAACACATCACCGGCTGGCACAAGGACGAAGTCCTCGGCAAGCCCTGCAGCACCATCTTCCACTCCAGCATCTGCGGCGATGCCTGCATTCTGGCCCAGAGCGTCGAAAGCGGCCAACCCATTGGCAACCGCTCCATCTTTATCAAGGGCAAGGACGGGGAGACCATCCCGATCAGCATCAGCGCCGCCCCGCTCACCGACCCGGACGGCGCTGTGATCGGCGGGGTGGAGACCTTCCGCGACCTGACTGCGGTCATGACCAAGGATCTGGTGCTGGAAAGTATCGCCGATGGAGTGTTCACCGTGAACCGCAGCTGGAAGATCACCTCCTTCAACCGGGCAGCCGAACTGATTACGGGCTGGAAACGGCAGGACGCCATCGGCATGTCGTGCAGCGAGGTGTTTCATTCCAGCATCTGCGGCGATAACTGCGCCATTGCCCAAAGCCTTTACAGCGGCAAGCCCGTGGCCAATCGCTCCATTTTCGTCAGGAACGCGGAGGGCAAACAGATCCCTTTAAGCATCAGCGCCGCCCCGCTTCTTGACCACGAAGGCAACGTCATCGGCGGGGTGGAAACCTTCCGGGATCTCAGCGTGGTCACGGAACTCCGCAAGCAGCTTTCCCGGCGCTACACCTTTGGCGAAATCCTCAGCAAGAGCGCTTCCATGCAGCGCATCTTCAACATCCTGCCGAAAATCGCCCATAGCGAGAGCAATGTTCTTGTTCTCGGCGAGTCGGGCACCGGCAAGGAACTGGTGGCCCGCGCCATTCACACCTCGAGCCGGCGCAACAAAGGCCCCTTCATGGCGGTCAACTGCGGGGCTCTGCCGGAAACCCTGCTTGAGTCGGAGCTTTTTGGCTACAAGGCCGGCGCCTTCACCGACGCCAAACACGACAGGCCGGGCCGCTTTGCCAGCGCCGAAAAAGGCACCCTGTTCCTCGACGAAATCGGCGATATCCCTGCTTCCCTCCAGGTCAAGCTCCTGCGCGTTCTCCAGGAAAAGGTGTACGAACCCCTGGGGTCCAACAAACCGGTCAAGGCCGACGTGCGGATCATCGCCGCCACCAACCGCAACCTGCAGGCCCTTGTCCAGGAAGGCCTCTTCCGGGAAGATCTCTTCTATCGCCTGAACGTGGTGAAGATCGATCTCCCGCCCTTGCGGGACCGCATGGAAGACATCCCCATGCTCGCCGAGCATTTCATCAGACAGTTCAGCACCCAGCAGGGCAAGGATATCGTCGGAATTTCCGATGAAGCCTTAAGTATTCTCATGCGCTACAACTTCCCCGGCAATATCCGCGAGCTGGAGAACATCATCGAGTACTCCTTCATCCTCTGCCATGGTGGTTTCATCAGACCGGAACATCTGCCCGAGCCCTTTGCCCCCAAGGCCCAGGACAGCCACCAGCCCGGCGCCATCCCTCTCCACACGCCGCTCCCCCTCGAGGAAATCGAGAAGCAGGCGATTTTTCATTCCCTGGAACGGAATCACTGGCGGCGGATGACCACCTGCCGGGAGCTGAAGATATCCAAAGACACCCTGCGCCGGAAGATCGAACGGTATGGATTGAAAAATCCCTTTGGCGAGGAGCTCGACTAGGTCTCCCCGTTGTATCGCAATATAAAAAGGCCGGAGAGAAACCCTCTCCGGCCTTTTTATTATTCGTTGACCACCAACTGTATCAACTGCGCCCGACCTGTTTCTTGCGGCCGGAACCGGTATTTTCCTTGGCCCGGTCGGCCGCTTTGGCTTTTTTTTCGGCTACCTCGTCGCCCGCGACACGCAACGACCGCGGCACAGCCCTGTCAAAAAGACATTCACAGGTTTCATGAACCTCGCCGGGACATTCTGCAATCTCCCAGCATGGCGCAAGCGTCAACAGCATTTTCAACCCCGGAATACTGATCCCCTGATCGTGGATCATGGACCGCACACATGATACCCACTTTATGTCATTCAAGGAATACAGCCGCCGGGATCCATTATGCTGGGGATGAACCAGCCCATCTGCCTCGTAGATACGAAGTGTTCTCGGATGAACATCCAACAGCTTTGCTGCCACCCCTATGGGGTAAATCGGCAAATCAGGCCGCAAAGGCTGGATGGCCGTTTTTTTCTTGGCCACCATAATCCTTCTCCTCCGCGTGCTTAGTGATCCTCGGACAGATGCCCCCTGAAAAGCCTCTCGCCCATGAAGAAACCCATGACACAGAGACCCATCGCCCCTGCGGTGATCACAATCTCATGCAGGGAAGGCGTGTAGGTGAACAGCTCGGGCATATCAACAATCCCAAATTCATGATAGTAGGGAACGATCTGCCCGACCACGACCAGGTCATACCGCATGAAGAAGATGCCGACGATACCGGAGACGGAGGCCCAGAAGAGAACGGGCAGATTTTTGGCGCGGGCGGCCAGGATCATGGCAAAGGGAAGGACCATGCCGAGCATGACCTCGCCCAGCCAGAAATTCACGGCATAGGGGCCGTTCACCAGAGCCATCATGGCCTCATACTTTCCTGGCGGCTGTCCGCTGATGCCGGAAATCATCTTCCAGGTGGTGAAGAACATGATCACCGCGATCAGGGTTGCCCCCAATTTTGCCGTGGCCATGAGGGAGCTTTCCAGTTTCTCGCTCATTTTCCAGCCATTTGCCCGATACCCGAGGCAGTGGAAGAAGATCACCGCAGCGCAGCCGGACATCATGGCGGAGGTGATGAAGTAGATAGGCATGTACGGCCCATGCCAGAACTCACGACCACCGAGCAGGCCAAAAACCGCGCCAAGGTTGCTGTGCGCGGCAATACCGGAAATAACCCCCAGCAGGCCGAGCATCCCGGCGGTCTTGTGCCTTCCCATCTGCAAAAGCGCAAACTCAACAACCATGAAAAAGAGATACGCGCCATACAGGGTTCCCATCCACCAGATATTGGAAGTGGGGTTGGGGGACAACATATTATAGATGGGCATCCGCCAGGGGTTTTCGATCTCGAACCCGATCACGAAAAAACCGGCGACAATGGTGACGATGGCCATGAATACGGACCGCTTGGCAATGGGCTTGAATGCCTCGACGCCAAAAACATGGCCGATGGAGGAAACCAGACACAGGCCGGTTGAACTGACCACAAAGAAGACATAGGTGGCGATCAACAGCCCCCAGGGAACATCCCGGGTGACGCCGAAAGTATGCTCATGCCCGGCATACATGGAATGCAGCCCGGCGGCAAGGCCAAGAGCAGCGAGCAGGCCGCCGATGGCAATGGTGACGTTGTAGGGACGCGAGGGGCCGGCGACCAGGCCACCTTCCTGCGGCAATACATCAGCTAAGAAATTATTCATGGAACAACACTCCTTGTGCGTAATTTAATCGTTTAAGCCGTTGTTCAAAAATAGCAGTGTTAACGGCGACCGTAACATCGAAAGATCGTGACCGGCAGCAGCGAAGCGGCGTAAGGGGCCGTCACGAAATGATCTGAAATGTAATGGTATTTCTTAACGGCCCCTAATCTTGCGATCCAGCATGACGAAAACCTTACTCTTCAGCCTCCACAAGAGGGTTTCATGGCAACGTTTCCTCATTGGCCTGAATCAACGGCTTGATTTTGAGATCAAATACGGTATGGAGCGCTGCACCTCCGATCCAGAAAACTAAAAACAAGAGACCTTCCATTTTTTTCTCCTCAATCAAACGACCTGATCCCCCAGGCTTTGGTTCATCGTCGATCCGAACGGAATGGCGGCTCCGAACGAATCACTCCAGCGACTTACCAGATAATCTTCTCCTTCCCTGCGGCCCTCCTTTGCGTGTTGTATTTCAGTGAAAAAATTCAGGGCGTTCCATGATGGAAGATACCCAAGCCAAGTGATGTTATACCCAATCTACAAAATGGAAAAAGCCATTGTCAAGTTTTTATTCTTTTCAAATTCCCATATTTGGTATTTTTATCGTGCATCTTTAGCCCAATATTGAATTACCGATAAACAGGAAGACGTAATATCTCCTTTTCCGACAACTCGAAAGCAAAGACAACCATGCAAATTGAATACGATTAATCAAACAGATAAAATAACACGACCCCCCCCAACACAGCTACCCAGCCCTCACCACAAAAAACACCCAACCAACGACAATATCACCCACATGCGGCGCAAAATGATCTGCGTCGCAACGCAAACAGGATCAAAATAAGCCAAACGCGCACAACTATACTCGCAGGGAAACATCGGGACAACCCAAAAATCACAACAATGCAACTCTGGCAACTGATTGAAATAAAACGACATAAGAAGAAGACCCCCTCAACAAACAGCCAATTACCCCCGCACTGGCATGTACCTTGCTTTGACGTACAGCAGGGACAACATGGCTCTCCAGCCATGGGAGAAAACAAGACAAACGACCTTCTGTCTTTCCGTGAAAAACGGACTCAATCACCTCCCTTGCCTTGCAAAGGATCCTCGGTGGCGGCCTTGGATCCTTTGTTCTCCCCCCCCCCCCCGCAAACCCCTTCCACAGCCTCTCCTCAAGAAATGTAGTGACCTTGCCGGGCTAACCCTGTATTATCTTTCGCTGACAATACCGTAGCGGAACCGACATCGTCCCGTGCCGTTCCATAAATAAATAGATTTTTCAGTGTCTGCCGTGCATAACAAGACCCAGCCCATAATCAGAACATGGACCCATGTCCAGCTCACCCTCTTCCTGCTCGCCATCAGCCTCACCCTGACCCTCGGTCTGGGCGGCGCTTTTTACCTCTTTATCTCCCTTGATATTCCGGAAATCGGCTCACTGAAACACTACCAGCCGGCCACGGCCTCCATCATCTACGACTCGGCCCAACAACCGATCACACACGTGTCACGGGAAAACAGAACACTCGTCCCGCTCTCCGCGATGCCGGAATTACTCCCCCAGGCCTTTGTGGCCGCGGAAGACTCCCGATTTTATCAACACAGCGGGGTTGATGCCTGGTCGATCATCCGGGCGCTTCTCCACAATATCCGTGCCGGGGAACGGGGCCAGGGGGGCAGCACCATAACCCAGCAGGTCGCCAGGGCACTCCTGCTCACCCCGGAAAAAACCTACACCCGCAAAATCAAGGAAGCAATTCTCGCCTACCGGATCGACACCGCCCTGAGCAAGGAGGAAATCCTCCACATCTATCTCAACCAGATATATCTTGGCAGCAGCGCCCATGGGGTCGAGGCCGCAGCCCAGATCTACTTCGACAAACGCGTTCAGGATCTGAACCTTGCCGAGATTGCTCTTCTTGCAGGACTGCCGCAAGCGCCAAGCCGCTATTCACCGTTTCGCAACTTCAAGCTGGCCAAGAACAGACAGCTGTATGTCCTGAATCGCATGGCCGAAGAAGGCTATATCACCCCGACCGCCGCGCAAAAGGCCTTTGAAAAGACCCTGCTCTGGAATCCGGCCAAGGAGGGACCGCTTGAAAACAATTATTTTATTGAACATGTCAAGGCCTACGTCGAAAGCAAGTATGGCAGCGAAGCCCTCCTGACCGGTGGACTGCGCATCTACACCACCCTTGACCAGAACATGCAGAAGGCCGCCAACATGGCCATAAAACGCGGCACCGCCAAATGGGCCATCCGTCAGAGCAAACACGCCGCCACCCTGCCCCAGGCCGCCCTGATCGCCATGGAGGTGAAAACCGGATATGTCCGGGCAATGGTGGGCGGCACGGATTTTGGCAAGAGCCAGTTCAACCGGGCTACCCAGGCCCGCCGTCAGCCTGGCTCCGCCTTCAAGCCCTTTATTTACGCCGCCGCCCTTGAAAAGGGGATGACCCCGGCCACCATGATTGTTGATGAACCGATTCAATTCCGTGGCGCCAGCTCGATGCAGTACTGGGAGCCCAAGAATTACAACAATAAATTTGAAGGCCCCACCTCCTTCAGAAATGCGCTGGTGCACTCACGGAATATCCCCACCATCAAGATCCTGCAACAGGTCGGAGCAGCCAACACCATTGACCTGGCCAAAAGAATGGGCATCACCTCTCCCCTGGGCAAAGACCTCTCCCTGGCCCTGGGAACCTCCGGCGTCTCTCCCCTTGAGCTGACCAGGGCATACGCCGCCTTTGCCAACAGCGGTCGGATGCCCCGGGCTATTTTCATCGAGAAGATTGTGGACAGCACCGGCAAGGTGCTGGAAGAACAGCACCCAGCCTTCAGCGAGGCACTGGACCCCCGGGTTGCCTACCAGATGACCCACCTCATGGAGGGAGTCATCACCGACGGCACCGCCAGGGGCATAAGCAGCTTCGGCGCGCCGGCCGCAGGCAAGACCGGCACCACCGATCAGAACGTGGATGCCTGGTTTGTCGGCTACACCCCGGAGCTGACAACCTGCGTCTGGATAGGGCACGACCAGAACACTTCCCTGGGAACCGCCGAAACAGGCGGACTGGCCGCAGCCCCGATCTGGCTTGATTTCATGAATCAGGCAAAGGCGGCTTACCCTGCGACAGGGGGCTTCCCCGTCCCGCCGGGCATTGTCATGCTCCCCATGGACAACGCCTCCGGCAAGCCAGGAACAAAAGTCGGCGGCAGTGTTACCCTGGAAGCCTTCAAGGAAGACACCCCGCCCTGGCCACAGGAACCGCCCCCCCCAGAGACCAACGACAACGAACTCCCCTTCCCATAAAAAAAGCCGTGTTACCGGGCAACCCCGGCAACACGGCTCAAAATGCGCCTGCTTTTATTTCAGCATCCTGTTAATCAAACAGCCCGCTTGCGCGGCATATTTTTCAGCTCGTCCTTGCCATGGTAAACCACGTCAAAGGTTTCCCGCAGCTCCTTGGTCATCGCCTCTTCCTGCCCGGCATCATCAATCATCACGCGGATGGCCACCCGTTTTTTTCCTTCCGGGGCATCCTCGAACGAGGTGAGGATACTGATGATCCGGGTATCGAATTTGCGGAGACTCTCAATAACCCTGGTCACGGAACCGGCGGCATCCGGCAGATCCAAAACAAACTGAATGGCGCCATCCTTGATTCCCGTGCTGTGAATGAAGCCACGCAGAACATCGGTTTCACTCAGCAGTCCGACAAGACGACCAACTCTGTCCACAACGGGCAGGCCGGAGATCTTGTCCTCCAGCATGACCAGCGCGGCCTTTTCCAGGGTCTCGTCCTCACTCAGGGTAAGAGGATTGGAGGTCATCACGTCCTTTACCTTCATTTCCGACAACAGATAATACAGTTCATGGATATCCAGGGATGTTGTCTTGGAAGGAGAGGCGTCTTTCACATCCCGATCCGTCACGATCCCGATCAATTTCCCATGGGAAACCACCGGCAGACGGCGGATACTGTTTTCCTTCAGAATCCTGGTGGCACGCATCAGAGAGGTATTCTCATCCACGGTCAGGACGTCTTTCGCCATCCAGTCTTTAATCAGCATAACGCACAACCCTCCATAGAAATTGTCTGACCAAGCTCAACAAAGAGCGATTCTTGTCCACACCGGAAACATGCCGATCGATAACCGGCACCTGTTTTTATAAAATATTCCTATTGTTCCCGCA
>JAJZPC010000019.1 GCA_021811385.1 Deltaproteobacteria bacterium
CCTCACCATAGAGCCGGACGCAGATCCCCGGCCCCACCCTGCCGCAGCGCCCCTTGCGCTGGTCGCAGCTCGCCCGGGAAATCGGGACAATGGGCAGCTTGCTGGTCCTGGCCCGGACATTGTAGCTGGCCAGCCGGGCCAACCCGGTGTCCACCACATAGCGGATGCCGGGCACGGTAATGGAGGTTTCGGCCACGTTGGTGGCCACCACGATTTTCCTCCCTTGTACCGGCTGAAAGATCTTCTTCTGGTCCCCGGGCGACAATCTGCCGAACAAGGGCAGGACCACAGACGCCGACCCGCCGCCCCGCCTGTCCGGATGGGCGTTCAAGGCCTCCACGGTTTCGAGGATATCCCGCTCACTGGGCATGAACACCAGGATATCCCCCGGGCCTTCCTCCCGGCACAGGGCGCGAACCGCCTGCACGGCCTGGTCCACATAGCTCTGTTCCCCCTCTTCCTCCTTTTCCGGGTCCAGGGGTTGATAGCGGATCTCCACCGGATAGGTCCGGCCCGAAACCTCGACCACCGGGGCATTACCGAAATGCTTGGCAAAGCGGGCCGTGTCGATGGTGGCCGAGGTGATCAGCAGGGTGAGATCCGGACGGCGGGCCAGCAGCTGCTTGAGCAACCCCAGGAGAAAATCGATATTGAGGCTCCGCTCGTGGGCCTCGTCGATGATGATCGTGTCGTAGGCGGAGAGATTCCGGTCGTGGTGCGCCTCGGCCAGCAGGATGCCGTCGGTCATGAACTTGAGCCGGGTGTTCCGGCCGGTCTGGTCCTTGAACCGGATCTTGTAGCCCACCAGATCGGCCTGGGAGCCAAGTTCCTCGGCAACCCGCTCGGCCACGGAGATGGCGGCAATCCGCCGGGGCTGGGTGCAGCCGATTCTTTTGCGTCTGCCGCGTCCGGCCTCCAGACACATCTTGGGCAACTGGGTGGTTTTGCCGGAACCGGTGTCCCCGGCAATGACCACCACCTGGCTGGCGCGGATCGCCCGGACGATTTCCTCCCGGTGCGCCACGATGGGCAACTCGCCGGGATAATTGATATTTATTTCCTGTTCCATGGATGCGTAGAGTATAGATCCCAAGGAGACCACCGGAGAAATTGCAACCGGTTTGGCCCCTGATCCGCGATGCGGGAGAATTTTTTTTATAATTTCTTCAAGAAGAATGCTGAACCAGTCGAAAATAATGTAGAATTTTCACAGTGAGATAAGTACAATAATACCAATTTTCCTGTAAAAATGCAGGAAAGAACGCAACAACAGGCAGAAAAAACATCGGCGGCGCGCAAGCGGCAGGCTATGGGGCAGGCACCCCGCTCTCAGGCGGGGAAGAGAGGAACAAGGAGGAGCATAAGGATGACGGAAGAAATGGGAAACATTGACAATGCCATTGAAGCATCGCAGAAAACCGTAGTCTCCCGCGAAAAGGAGACCGGCGAGGATGCCGAGCGCCCCAAGGGGCCGGTAGGCCTTGATATCGGCACCAGCCATATCGTCATGGCCCAGAACAAGGGCAAGAACATCCACACCATCAAGCAGCTCAACGCATTCTTCACCATCCCCTATTCAAAATTCACCAAGAAGATCCTGGTGGACAACGAGGTGACCTTTTTCGAAAAGGGAGACATGTTTTACATCCTCGGCTATTCGGCCGAGAACTTCGCCAACATGTTCAATACCAACACCCGGCGCACCATGGAAAAAGGGTTGCTCTCCGCCCGCGAGGACGAGGGGATCAACGTGCTCCAGGCCATCATCGGCACCCTGATCAAGCGGCCCAAGAATCCGGGCGAGGTCATCTGCTTCAGCATGCCGGGCACCCCGGTTGACAGCGGCCAGTCCGTGGTTTACCACGAGTCCATCATCAAGATGTACCTGGCTACCCTGGGCTACAACCCCATCTCCATCAACGAGGGTCTGGCCACGGTCATGGCCGAGCTGGCGGAAGACAATTTCACCGGCATCGGCATCAGCATGGGCGGCGGCATGTGCAACATCTGCCTGGCCTATCTCTCCGTGCCGGTCATCACCTACAGCATCCAGAAAGGCGGCGACTACATCGACCAGATGGTCGGAATCTCGGTGGGCGAACCTGCCACCAAGGTCAAAACCATCAAGGAAAGCACCTTCCGGCTGGCCAAGCCCCCGAAGAACCGGGTTGAAACCGCCCTGCAGATCTATTACGACGATCTGATCCACACCCTGTTGCACAGCCTGCAGGACGTGCTGCACTCTTCCGACAAGATTCCGAAGATCGCCAAGCCCATCCCCATCGTGCTGGCAGGCGGCACCGCCCTGCCGAACGGCTTCAAGGAGCACTTCGAGAAGGCGCTGAAGGACTTCAACCTGCCCATCGACATCTCCGAGGTCAGGATTGCCGAAGATCCCCTCAACACCACGGCCAAGGGCGCCATGGTCATGGCGCTTTCCGAAGAAATCTAGCGCCAGGCAAAAAAACAGCATCCATGGGGCGTGGCCGATCGGCCGCGCCCCTTTTTTTTGCACCGCCGACCCGCCACTACTCAGCATTCCCAGCGAAAAGCCTCTCTTTTGCGCAAGAAAACCTTTCACCGCTCCCCGTGTTCATATACAATACATTCAGCGATCCTTTCCCTGTTCCGGAACCCCAGACACAGGCACAACGCCCACAAAACGGCAGTGAAAAGAACCGATGGCTACTCCGACCTCCCCCCAACCCCACCAACCCCTGCGCAATCCTGAAAAGGAATACGCCGAACTGTGCGCGGTCCTGCACAGTCTCCCAACCCCCGCGGAAATCTACCTTCCGGACGGCACCCTGCTCATGGCCAATGCGGCAGCCCGAAGCCTGCCCACCTTCCCGGAAGGGACTGAAAATGGTCCTTGCATCCGGACCGCGCACGACGATGACCGCGCCGCTTTTTCAAGGGCTGTTGCGGAAAAAATACCATGCGCCGCACCCGAGCGCAGCTATGCCGATCCTTTACCGGAGATGCCGTGGAACATCCTGCGGTTGCGGACCCTTTGCACCCCGGTTTGTGACGCGCAAGGGCGCCTCCACCACGTTCTCGTTTCACGGGAAGATGTAACCGCTCTTTACACGGGCACGCGTTTCCAGCGACTGGTGGAAGATGCCAATGAAGCCATTCTCGTTGTCCAGGACGGCCTGATCAAATATTTCAACCGCCAGGCCCTGGTAATAACCGGCTATTCCCCCGAGGCGTATCTCTCTCGGCCTTTTCACACTTTTATCCATCCGGAAGACCGGGAGATGGTCATGCAGCGTTCCCTGCTCAGATTGCAGGGCAAAGAGCCGCCGAACATCTATCAGTTCCGGGTTATTGACGTCAATGGAGAGCCTAAATGGCTGCAGATCAATGCCGGAGTCATCGAATGGGGGGGAAGACCGGCCATCCTTGCCTTTCTCCCCGATATCACCCAACTCCGCCAGACGGAGATGGCCCTGTGGGAAAGCGAAATCCGCTTCCAGATGATCTCGGAAAACACCGGAGACCTGATCATCCTGAGCAACGGCCTGGGAAAAACGATCTTCGTCAACTCAGCCCTGACCCGGCTCCTCGGCATCCCGGCGGAAGAACTGCAAGGCAGGCCAATCACCGAAATCATCCATCCCAGGTACCGTTCCGCCCTCAGCGGGCTCTGGAACAGAATTCTGGCCGCGAAAACCGTTGCTCCCCAGGAAACCGTCCTGATCAGACGGGACGGCAGCCATCTCCCTGCGGAGATAAGCTGCTTTCCCATAGCGCAAGAAAACAGGACCCCTTACCTGGGGGCGATCCTGCGGGATATCTCCGCCCGTAAGGCGGCGGACCATGAGCTGGAACAATACCGCGACCACCTGGAAAAACTCGTCGGAGAACGCACCTCCGAACTGACCCAGACCAATGCCAGACTCCAGCAGACCATCCTTGAGCAGGAGCGCACCGAGGAAAGGCTCTCCCAGGAAAAAAGCAAGCTGGAAGCGGTTTTTTCCGCGATCAACGACGGCATCTCCGTGCATGACCGCGATTTCAAGATACTCTTCCAGAACGCCGTCCTCACCAAACGGTATGGCGATTGCACGGGCCAGATTTGCCACAAGGCATACCACGGGCGGGAAACCCCCTGCGAGAACTGCGGTTTGCTGGGCTGCATCCAGGACGGCGCCACCCATTGGTTTGAGATGAATGAAACCACCGACCGGGAAAATCTGTTTTTTGCCATGGGCGTAAGCCCGGTCCGCGACGGCAGGGGGGAAATCATTGCGGCGGTGGAGGTGATCAGGGATATAACCGACCAGAAAAGACTTGCCGACCAGCTGCTCCAGGCCCAGAAGATGGAAGCCATCGGCACCCTGGCCGGAGGCATTGCCCATGACTTCAACAATATTCTCACCGCCATCCTCGGCTATGCGGAGCTGTCAAAATTGGAGGCCGATCCGGACAGCGATCTCGCGCACAATCTTGCCGAAATCATCAGTGCCAGCCGCAGGGCCGGGGATCTTATCCGGCAAATCCTGACCTTCAGCCGAAGGGCGGAGTTCAAGAAACAGCCATTGCAGATTCATTCCGTGGTCAAGGAGGCCCTGAAACTGATCCGCGGCACCATCCCTTCCACCATCGATATCCGCCAGGAGATAGCCGGGGACTGCGGGACAATCCTCGCCGATGTCACCCAAATCCATCAAGTGATCATGAATCTTTGCACCAATGCCTACCATGCCATGCAGAAACAAGGCGGCATCCTGATCGTCAGAATACAAAACGCCGTCATCAGTGGAGAAACGGACGACCCGCCGGCAGGGCTTGCACCGGGGAGCTATGTGCGGCTGACGGTCTCAGATACCGGGCACGGCATGGACGAAACCACCCTGGAGCGGGTGTTCGACCCATACTTTACCACCAAAAAACAAGGAGAAGGAACGGGGCTTGGTCTGGCGACCGTGCATGGCATCGTGGAAAACCACGGGGGGACAATCTCGGTGAAAAGTGCGCTCAACGAGGGAACGACCTTTGACATCTATTTTCCCCGGGTGGAAACGGCTTTTTCCGCTGCCCTGACCGGCTGGAATGAAACAGGGACCATCTCGTGCGCAGCCAGAATCCTGCTGGTGGACGATGAGGATATGCTGATCAGGCTGGGAAAAAGTATTCTCAAAAAACTCGGCCACACCGTGACCGCCTTCAGCAACAGCCAAGACGCGCTGGATTGCTTCCGGCAAGACCCTCAGGCCTTCGACCTCTTGCTCACCGACCAGATGATGCCGGGCCTCACCGGCCTGGAGCTTGCGCAACAATGCCTGACCCTGCGCCCCGATCTGCCGGTTATTCTGGCCACGGGCTACAGCGAGGCGATCAGCAAGGAGCAGGCCCAGGCCCAGGGGATCAACGCGATCCTTTGGAAGCCGGTGACCATCAACACCATGGCCGAGACCATCCAACAGGCCCTCGGCAAAAATGAGGCGACAAGCCGGCCCGTCTGAAAACCACGAAAAGCAGCATCACGACGGCGGCCGCCGCCTTAAAACAACCCGGCGCCACGGAACCGCGAATCCTTACAGAACCGCGCCATCCTGGGAAAGACGAACCTCCAGCTGCTTGCCCTTCCTGACCTCGAAGCGCTGCTCCCCGATCTTCCGGTTCTGATGAAAAAATTGGACCGTCCAGGTTCCGTACATCGGCATCTTTTCCGTAATGGTGAGGGCCTCGACCACCCGCTGCATGTACCTGACCTGCTGGTTCGAGGTACGGATCAGCTTGCCCTCCGGCCCGTACCACTGGATAACCAGGGGCAGCGTCTGGTCCACCGGGAGAAAATTCACCGAGTACAACGCGCCCAGGGTTGCCCCTGGCTTTCCGGCGATATTGTTCGGCCCTCCGGCAAACATCTGGAGTTTTTTCATGTTCAGTTCGATGTCGCTGATGTTTTCATAGGCGGCGCTCAGTTCGGCAACCTGCTGAAACGGCTGCTGCACAAGACCTGCGCTCTCGATCTGCAAGGCCCAGATCTTCACCGGCCGCGCCGGCGCTGCCGACTCTTCCGAATCCTTGCCCTGGCGCCCGACCGTGGCGACTCCGCTGCCGCGCGGGGCAGCCACCGCGCCCAGGCTGCTCTCCGGGCCAGGGGGCTTGAACCCCTTGGCCGTGTTGATCTTCTTGGCCCTTTTAATATTTTTCACATTCTGCAGAGAGGCCTTGGTCAGGTCGGCGCCTTCCAGATTGGTCCGGTTCAGGTCTGCGTCATTGAGGTTGGCATTGATCAGGATGGCTTGGGACAGGTCGGCGTCGGTGAGATCCGCCCAGCGCAGATCGCCGTCCCGGAGATTGGCTCCGGTGAGCACCGCATTGGTCAGATCGGCATTGGCCAGATCCACGTTGGAAAGATCGGCCTTGCTCAGATTGGCATCGATGAGATTGGCGTTTCGCAGGTCAAGGCTGACCAGCTTCGCATCGCTCAGCACTGTCTCGCGCAGATTCTTGAGATCGAAATGCTTGGCCGCCGTCAGGTTGATCCCGGACAGGTTCGCCCCCTTGAGGTCGGCATTGCTGAAATTGGCATTGGCCAGTTCGGCATTGGACAGATCCGCCCGGTTCAGATAGGCATGGTTCAGTTTTGCCCTGGTGAGATCCGCGCCCTGCAGGTTGGCGTTGTTCAGATTGGCCCCGGTGAAATCCACGGTGTTCAGCCGCGCCTTGCGCAGATCGGCATTGGTAAGATTGGTTTTGACCATGAGGGTGCGGACCCCGAAATCAACCCCGGACAAGCGGGCGCCGGTGAGGTTGGCTTCGGTCAGGTCAACGCGCTCCATCATGGCTTTCTCACCGTTCGCCTCGGTGAGATTCGCCTGCAGGAAATTCGCCCCGGCGAACGCTCCACCGGCCAGGCCGGCCTTGGTGAGATTGGCCCCCCGGAAATTGGCTTCTTCCGCCCTTGCCCCGTCAAGGACCGCGCCGTTAAGGTTGGCCCGGACCAGGACAGCCTCATCCAACCGGGCCTCGCCCAAGTTGGTTCCGTTCAGACTCGCCTCGGACAGATTCGCCCCGGACAGATTCACCCCGCGCAGATCCGCGCCATCGAGGTTCGCCCTGCTCAAGTTCGCCTTGGCAAATTCAATCCCCCGCAGATCGGTGCGGCGCAGGTCCACCTCGTTGAGGATGGCGCCGGACAGGTTCGCCCCCTTGAGAAAGGCGGCGGTGAGATTGGTATTCCCCAGCTTCGCTTCACTCAAGTTTGCCGAGGTCAAGTTGGTTTTCGTGAAGGTCGCCCCGGAAAAATCAGCGGAGCGCGCGTCGCTTTCGGAGCAATCCGTTTCAAGGAGGAGGGCGCCGGCCAGCTTCGCCTCCTGGAGATCCGCCCCACGGAGATTGCTCCGGTTAAGATCGGCATCGGTCAGGTTTGCCCCGGAAAGCTTGGCCTGGGACAGATCGGTTTTTCCGAATTTGCATCCGACAAGAATGGCCTCGCTGAGGTCGGCCTCGTGGAGATCGGCATTCAGCAGATTTGCCTGGCTGAAATTCACCCCGCGCAGATCAGCCTCCCGCAGATTGGCGCCTTCGAAATTGGCATTCTGGAAATTCAGCCCACGCAGGTTTTTGCCGGCAAGATTGGCCCCATGAAAATCCTTGCCCACGAACCGGGGAGTACCGGCAGTGCCTGTCGACCCGGAAGCCGCGCCTTTTTCCGCCGTCGCGCCGCTATCCTGGGAAGACCCGGTTGGCGCGGAGACGGTGGAGAACCAGGGCAAGCCTCTGCCGCCATTGGCCCAAAAGAGATACCCTCCCCCCCCCACCAGAGCACAGACCACAACCGCGGCGAGCGCCCGCCCGAACCAGGCGACCATCGACCGTCCCCCCCCTTGCCCGGTGAACCGGACAAGGGTTGTTTCCGAATGGCACCGTGGGCAGGGCGCCTTTTTGCCCGCAAAGGCAGGCGGCACCATCTTTTCGAAGCCGCAGGCACTGCACCGGAAGACAGCCTGGCCGGAGTTGCCTGGCGCCGCAGCCGGATTTTTTCCCACCACAACGGTATGCCGGCACTTGGGGCAAGGCACGGCCTTGCCGGCATGGCGGTCTTCAACCTCTACGGAATATCTGCATTTATCGCAGTAAAAAATCATCCAGCGTCCTCAACAAAAAAACAACCCCGCCCCCGGCGGTAACCGCGACATGTCAATCCTGGCCAACGGCAACAGCTACAACAGTCATCGACCATAACGAAAAAATACTTCATAATATTTATTGAAATCACAAAAAAAACACGACTACGGCAGGAAGCGAAAGCGACCGGCGACGGTTGCCGTTGTATACTTTTTTGCTGTTCCATTGGGGAGCTGCGCCGATGGGCACGCCCAGTCTCTGGCCTTTTCCTCTTTTTGCGACGCCATCATCCATTTCGACAGAATCAAGAGCATTGCTGAAAAAAAAATTCAGATGGGGTATTATAACACTTTACCTGGGGGGGTAACAGAGTCTTGCTTGTTCCTGAGAAAAAATCCCCCTGAAAAGTTGCGCCGTGTTTTTTCGATCTTGCTGTTTTATCGTATGTATTGACAGCCACAAGGGGACGGACCCCCCGGTGGCGAAATCGAGGCCATAACTTTCCGTGGACAAGCCAAAGCAGACAGAATCGCCCCAGCCAGAGAACAAGACCGACGATCCGGGGAAGCAGAAGATCTTCGACCCCAGGGAACAGGCCATCAAGTACAAGGCCTACCGTCATATCTTCTCGGACAAGGATGTCAAGAAGGGGCTTGACGAAAAAGCGATCATCCGCAAGATCAAAAAAAGCAAAAGTCTGAGCGGCCGGTATCGCCAGTACCTGGAAATGCGGGATGACGACAAGCGCGGCAGCCACACGTATCCCTGGCAGAACCCGTTCAACCGCATTCTGTTCTGGTCCGCCTATTGGCTGCCGCGTTTCATGAAATGGGGCTCCCTGCTTGGCGTGGCCCTGTTCGTCCTCAACTATATCCCCGGCCCGACCCAGCACATCATCGAGGTGCTCATTGCCCGCTCCGTTTATGATACCGCCCCCATCGAGCGCTTGCCCGATGATCTGGAAACCTACGCCCATTCCGCCGACATCAAGGACAGCCGGGGCGCGATCATCAAGTCCTACGGAAAACGCAAGGTGACCCAGCAGCTTCCCGCCTCCGCCCAGAAGGCCCTGCTGGCCTGCGAGGATCACTACTTCCTGCCCCACCCCAACAATACCTGGTATGAAAATCTTTTCCTGATCCACCCCGGCGTCAGCTGGCTGAATCTGGTCGGCGCGGTAAAGGACACCCTCCAGGGCGATCCCCGCGGGGCCAGCACCATTGTCATGCAGAACGCCAAGAAGATCCTTGGCAACGATGATCGAACCATCGCCAACAAGCTGGAAGAGATCATCATCGCCTACATGATGGTCTCCAAGTTCGGCAAGGAAAAGAACCTCAATTTTTACATCAACACCGTGCCGGTGGGCGCCAACATCTATGGTTTTCCGGCCGCCGCCACCAATTATTTCAAAAAGGATCTGGCCGCCCTGAACATGCAGCAGCTGGTGACCATCGGCTCCTTCATCCCCAACCACAACCGCCAGGTCGCTTTTTACGAAATCGTCAACGGCAAGAACTTCGGCGACCTCTCCCCATCCCTGCAGGGCCATGCCAAAAGCGCCATCAACAAGATCAATCTCGCCCTCACCCATCTCTGGAAACGCAAGGAAATCCCCGACGACCAGTACCGGAGCTGGCTGCTGAGCGACGAGGAATCCATCCGCCGCATCGGTTTCCGCGACTTCCGCTCCCCCCTGTACGGAGAGGAGGAGTGGACATCCTGGAACGTCATCAAGGAGGTCTCCTCCCGGACTTACACCATCAATGGCCGCGAGGTTACCGGCTCCCAGCTCCTGCTGGACGAAAAGGGCGAGGTCTCCATCGAGACCGGGACCAACCTGGCCCTGATCGAGAAGATGAAGGAAATCATCGGCGAATTCCTGCAGAGCAGCTATTTCAAGGAAATCCTCTCCGCCAGCAACCAGGGCACCTGGCAGCGCGACAAGGAACGCTACACCTCCCGTGGCCTCACCCCGCCGTACACCGATTTCGACAGCTTCCTCGGGTATCTGCAGCGCAACATCAATGTCGGCATCCTTGCCGTCAACCAGAAGGGTGAGATCGTCGCCTATGTGGGCGGCAAGGAGTTTTTGCAAACCAAGAACAACGAAAAGGACGAGGAGGAGGATGAGGCGCCGGAGCCCGGCGAACCCGCCGCCGACACCAGCGCCGCTAAAACCGGCGGCCAGGAATCGGTGATCATCGACATCATGAACAAGAAGGCGAAGATCACCCCCTCCTCCACCATGAAGCCGATCATTGCCTACTACGCCATGGTGGCCAACAATACCAAGATGAGCGACCGTTTTGCCGACAAGCCCATCGAGTACAAGTATGTGGCAAGCGACGGCAGACAGACCTGGCTGCCCCGCAACTGGTACAATTACGACGGCACCCATCCCATGGGCAAGGAATACAATCTGCTGGAAGCGCAGGTTATCTCGATCAACACCATCTTCGCCAGGCTCTACACCAACCCCATGCTCCGCAACGCCATGCTCCAGGGTTTTGATCAGGTCGGCCTGGACTACAGCAAGGAAGACGCCAAGTACTGGCCCTTCGGCATCGGCTCCTCGGCGGTATCGGTGCAGCAATGGCTGGGCATCTACAACGCCTTTCTGGACGGCCAGTACCGCGATCCCTCCTTTGTGCGCCGGATACAGATAAACGGCAAAACAGTGTATGACCGGGACCAGGACGAACAGTTCGCCAAGATCCCGCTTTTCGAGTCCAAGAAGGAACGGGAGGCGGAGATGAATGCCCTGTACGAGGTCTGCAATCGCGGCACCGGCTCGGCCATGAAAACAGAATTCAAGCATCACAAGAATCTGGTGTCCGGCAAGACCGGCACCGCGCCGATGAACAAATCCGCCCTGTTCATCAGCCATTTCAACCCCTACCGCGACCGGCAGGCCCACAAGGACCAGACCATCACCATGCTCATCTCCGTAACGACCAATACCGGCGGCTTCAAGAGCGTGGGCACCTCGGGCAACGCGCCGGCCAAGATTGCCGGCCGCATCTACAACCACCTCTTCCAGCAGGAACTGCAGGAGATGATGGATAAAAACCTCGACAAGGCAAAACGCACGGATACCCATTTCCGCAACAATCAGGTTTACTGGGCCAATGTCAACCGGTACATGGACACCCTGCTCACAGGCAAATGCGGCAACAGCCTCATCTCCGACAACATCATCGGGGTTGACGACTACGGGGAGGCCCTGGTGCAGATATTGAACAGCAACACCAAGATTTACACCGGGCGCGACGATGTCTTCTCCCAGCTGGTTCAGTATTACTGCGATCAGGAAAAGATGGTCCGCATGGACTCGGCCCCGGCAAACTGACCCCTCCGAACCGACACAGGAGATGCACGCACGGCTTTACAAACCATGCCGGGCGTGGCATAGTGGCACAGTTTCATACAACCCCTGAACCCACACAGTCAGAAGAGAGACCCCCCATATGGCCAAGATAGGAAGAAATGACCTCTGTTTCTGCGGCAGCGGCAAAAAATTCAAGAAATGCTGCCTGGGCACCCGCACCGTTGCTCCGGCCAGGCCCGCGATCCCCTCGGTACGGGTTGAGGTCGAAAAAATTCAGGAAAGCGCCGGTGCCAAGAAAGCAGCCGTCCTGGCTCTGGGGGTTTTCGTGCTCTTCTCCACCACCAGCGGCGATGCCTGGCTCCTGGAGGTCACGGACATGGACGCCATCCAGGTGGCGCAGGGCGGCGAAAAGATAGCGGTGCAGATCGAGGAGAATCCTGAAACCATCGAGATCAACTGGACCCACAAGTTCGATGTCAAAAACAAAAAATTCATCCTCACCTCATATAAAGACAAGAGCGAAGAGATCCGGGAAGACTATCCGGTGCACACCATTCTCTCCACGGTGAAAAAAATCCGCAGCCGCATCCCTCCCGAGTTGATCAGCACCATTCACCTGGACACCGAGGAAGAGAGCCAACAACAGGCGGGCTGAGTCCGGACTGCCGACATCCGTTGGAAACAAAATGGAGCACGGGGTGGGAGATTTCTCGTCCCGTGCTTTTTTTAGGCGAGCCGGCATTGTGTTGCCAGGGAGGAAGACTTTCCGAATCCCATGAGCTATCTGATCATCTGCACCGTGGCCCTGGCGGTATCCGGCCTGACCCTTTTCTCCGGCTTCGGCCTGGGCACCCTCCTGATGCCGGTTTTCGCCCTGTTTTTTCCGGTGGAGGTGGCGGTGGGGGCCACGGCCATGGTGCATCTGGCCAACAATCTCCTCAAGGCCGCCCTGTTCGGCAGACTGGCCGACCTTGGGATCGTTATCAGATTCGCCCTGCCCGCCGCCCTGGCAGCCATGCTGGGCGCGCTGCTCCTCAATCAGCTCAGCGGGATGCCGCCCATCACTCACTATAGTCTGGGCGGCCATCTTTTCATGATCACCTGGCTCAAAACGGCCATTGGCGCGCTGATCATGGGATTTGCCATGGCCGAGCTGTGGCCGGGGCTGAAAAAACTCTCTTTCCCTCCACGATACATCCCCCTCGGCGGGATCATTTCCGGTTTCTTCGGCGGGCTGTCCGGGCATCAGGGCGCCTTGCGCACCGCGTTTCTGCTCAGGTCCGGGCTGAACAAGGAGACCCTCATCGGCACCATGGTCCTCTCCGCCATTGTCGTGGATATCAGTCGCATGCTGGTGTATGGAACAACCTTTTTCGCCCGGGATTTTGCCGTAATGCAGGCGAAAGGCGGCTTTGGCCTGGTGGCAGCGGGCACCCTCGCCGCTTTCCTGGGCACCTTCTCTGCTTCGCGCTTTTTAAAGAAAATGACCCTGCACTCGGTGCAGACCCTGGTGGGCGTCCTGCTTCTCCTGCTGGCCGTGGCGCTGGGCGCGGGATTACTGTAAGCAACAAAAACCACCATGGATCCAAAGGGGCCCTGGCATACCACCGCACATTTCCCCCTGGACAAAACTTAAGACAAGACTTAAATTCCATTCATACATGGAACCGTAAGATGATTCGTACTTTCCAAGGAGAACGCCATGCCCATCTATGAATACCGCTGCCAGGAATGCAAGAACCTGTTTGAGGCCATTCTCACCTCCGCCGAGGCGGCAAGTGAGGTGACCTGCCCGAAATGCGAAAGCAGCGCGGTGAAGAAAACCATCTCCGCCTCAAGCTTCCGGATTTCCTCCGGCTCAAGCGCCATCCCCTCCGGAGCGCTCTCGGGCTGTTCCACAAAGTCGGGTTTTTCCTGAGGCTGAAAACGATGCGGCCGGTCCGGCTGCACCAAAATAGTGCTTCTCAACACCCCAGGACTATGCGGGTTCAGTAGTAGATGCGGAATGCGCAGGCAAGGGTGGCGGGGGCAAAACCGAATTCCGAGCCGACGGAGTCATCCGTTGGCTGATCTCCCCTGGGGAGAGAGAGGGTAACTGCCAGCTCCGCCTCATCGGAGAGCGAATACACCCCATTGAGGCTCAACAGCTGGGAATGATCGCTCCAGTTGGCAAGAATCAGGGCCTGCCCGGTCAGCAACGGGGAAAATTCATAGCTTGCGCCCAGGGCGGTGTAATCCCGCCCGGTGTATCCTTCCGCCACACTGCCTGCGGCCAGGGCCTGGTTCAGAGCCTCGGCGGAGCGGTATCCCTGGCCGTGGTGAAACTGCTCCAGCCGCACCTCCAGGCTGTTGGCAAAACGGTGCTCGATTCCCACGCTCACCTCGGCGCCGCCACCCTCACCGTCCTGTTCCGGGGCCGCGTAATGTCCCTCCGCCCGCACTCCCAGCCAATCGTACAGCTCGCCCTGCAGGGATCCTCCGGTTATCCGATGGTCGCGCACCGAACCGCCCAACAGCGCCCATTCCCAATCGTGGCGATTGACGGCAACCCTGGCCAGCAGGGAGTTCCGACTCCAATCAGGCCGGTGTCGCCAGTCGGTATCGGTGGCGCTTTCGGGCGAATACCCCAGCACCCCGACCAGGCTCAGCTGGGCGAGGTTGCCAAGGCGCACCTCGGCCCGGCCGCTGTCCACCCCCGGCTTGTAAGCCCGGTAAAAGGTTTGCGCCGCAAAGGGGGCGAAGAAATCATTGGGGGAGAAATACATGGTGGTGGCCAGATTCACCGGCTGCCGGCCAAGGCTCCACTCGGTGTTTCCCTGCACATAATGGAAGGCGGCGGTATCCACGCTCAAGTTGGCCTCGGAGTTGCCGCTCTCATGCTGCTGCCAGGAAAGCAGCCCGCTCCGCTCTGCCCCGGCAGACCTGTCGGCAAGGCCAGGATTCGGCGTGGCGCGGATATTTTGCAGAACATTCAAGTCAAACCGGGCATTCTCCCGGTAATTCGCGGCAACCAGAAGCCGCTGGTCCAGATCCCAGAGCAGATCTTCCCGGCTGTCATACAACGCCGGCGCCTCGGGATTATGGCTATGGCCGGCCCCCAGGCCGGTAAATCCCCGCAGGCTGACAGAACCATCCTCGGACTGCCACTCGGTAAACGCTTGCCCCGGAAAAGGAAAAAGGAACAGCGCGCCCAAGAAAATCGGAGACAGGAAGAGAATCCCCCTTCTCACCCGCGCACCTCGTCATGCTCCAGCCTGCCGTCCCGGAGATGGATGAGCCGGTGGGCCCGAGCCATTACCCGCTGGTCGTGGGTGGAAAAAAGAAAGGTGATCCCCTGCTCATGGTTGAGACGCTCCATGAGTTCGAGGATGGCATCCGCTGTTGCCGAATCCACATTGGCGGTGGGCTCATCCGCCAGGACAATGGCGGGGTGGGAGACGATGGCCCGGGCGATGGCAACCCGCTGCTGCTGGCCGCCGGAAAGCTCGTCCGGCCTGCGCTGGGCCAGCTCGGCCATGCCGACCTCGGCCAGCACCGCCATGACCCGCTGACGGCGCAGGGCTTTGGGGACATTCTGCAGGGCCAGGACGAACTCGGCATTCTCGCAGGCGGTCAGCACCGGATTGAGGTTATAGGACTGAAATACAAAACCGATGCGGTCGCGCCGCAACCGGGCCAGATCGCCACGCCCCAGCTCGGCAAGATCACGCCCTTCAAGGAGCACCCTGCCCTGGGAAGGCTCATCAAGCGCGCCGATCAGATTGAGGATCGTTGTTTTCCCAGAGCCGGACGGCCCGCAGAGCACACTGAACTCCCCACCCTGCACCGTAAAGGAAAAATCCGTCACCGCAGAAACCTGCACCTTGCCCTGCTGGTAAATCCGGCTGACATTTTCGAGCTGCACGAGCGGCGTGTTGTTCATAATCTGCTCTTTCATCCCTGTTAAATAAGAAAGTTATTACAAATGCAGTCAAAATCCCATTGTCACACCGCCGAGCAGCGCAGCCTTGGCCGAATGAGGCGCTTGCACTGTTTGAGGCGAAGCCGAGTTTGCAAGCGCCCGGCCAAGGCGAGCAGCGCAGGGAATCCCGCCTTTTGCGGGACAAGTGGCGGGTGCCCTTTCTTTTGGTTCGTTTTCTTTGGGCAAGCAAAGAAAATGAACAAATGGCAATTAAAACGTATTTTACCCCTGCTTCAAATTCTCCACCGGCGTGGTCCTGCCCGCCTTGAAAGCCGGAAAGATCCCGGCCACAATAGTCAGGGAAAACACCGCCCCGGCTATCCACATGGCGCTTTCCCGGTAGAGCCGAAACTTCATGACCGGGTCCACCAAAACGCCGCCGGCGCTGTAATCCTCCCCGATCTGCCCGCTGAAATCAATGCCGACCGTGGCCATGTAGAGAAACCAGGGCGTGGTGATGATCACCCCCAGAATCAACCCCAAAATCCCGAGCCAGCAGGACTCCAGCAGCACAAGACGCACGACCTGTCCCGGCATCATCCCCAGGGCCATCATGATCCCGAATTCCCGCCGCCTTTCCATGACGCTCATCAGCAGGGTGTTCATGATCCCGGCGGCGATGACCAGACCCACCAGAAACTGCAGGAGGTAGTTGAACAACCGATCCACCCCGATAAGTCCGGCGAGATCCGGCTGGCTCTCCTGCCAGGTGAGCACGGCAATCTCCTTGTTTTGGGTCCAGAACCGAGCCAGCATGCCCCTGACCGATTCCGCCTTGCGGTGATCGTCAAGAAAGATCGCCACCAGGGAGGCGGCGTTGGGCTCGTAGCCGAGCCCCTTACGCACCAGGGCAAGGGGCAAAATGACCACCGACCCGTCCACCGAGTCGTCCCCGGTCTTGAAAATGCCGCTGACCCGGGCAAGCTCGCTGACCAGCTCCCCATCCGTATCGGTCATGGTGAAGACCAGCTTCTTGCCCAAACGCAGATTCAATTTTTCCGCCATCTTTGCCCCGACCACCACGCCATGTTCCTCGTCGGCGGAAAAGCACTGCCCCGCAATAAGGGTGCGCAGAAAGATATTATGGGCCGGGGTTTCCTGGGCCGGATCGATGGCGATAAAGGCGCCGCCCACGCTCTTGGCGCCGCCGGCAAACATGGCCTGCCCCATGATCCGAACCTGCGCCCCGGTAACGCCCGGGATTTGCAAAGCCATCTCTTGCACGGCTTTCGCATCGAGCAAACGCTTGTCCAGGGTAGGGGTATCCTGGTAATCCGGATGCTCCACGCTCAGATGCCCCAGCCCCATCACCGCGCTGGTGTTGATCATGTTGGTGTAGGCATAATCGCCGGAGGCGGTGAAGGTCACGGAGAGCAGGACGCCAAAGGCAACGGAGAAGGCGGTGATCACGCTCCGCCGCTTGTTGCGCATCAGGGTTCGCCAGGCCATGGTAGCAAGCTGCATCAAGGCTCTCCTAGCGATGATATATGGCATCAAGCGGCTTGAGCATCGCCGCCTTGAGCGCGGGATAGAGAATGGCCAACCCTGCCACCAGATAGAGAAAGAGTACGGGCAAAACCACACTGTTCATGGTGACCACACAGTACCATTTCGCATCCAGGGCGACTCCGGCAATGGTGGAGGAGGATTGGACAAAACCGGAAAAATCGATGGGATGGCTGCTGAAATAGAAAGAAAGCGGCAACCCGACAGCCACGGCGAGGCATACGGCAACCGTGACCTGGAGCATGCTCTCCATAACGATCATGGCAAAAAGCCCCCCAGGGGAAAAGCCCAGGGCCTTCATCACCCCGAACTCGGGAATCCGCTCAAAGACGCTCATCAACAGGGCGTTGAGGGTCAGGATGCCCACGGCGACATAGGTGATGAGCAGCATGATCACCAGGGAGACATCGCTCATCTCGAAAAGTCGGGCCAGCACCGGCTGGAGCTGCCGCCAGTTGCGCACCTCATGGTTGGGCAACAACCGGGCCAGCCGTATGGTGGCTTGATTCAGATCCTCGGTGGCCTGCTGCCGCTTGACCACGATCTGTTGCGCACCCTGCGGCACGATCATCATTGTGCGGAAGGCGGCGGAGGTCATGAGAAATCCGCTGCGATCCACCCCCTCGGCCACCGATTTCAGGATGCCCCGCACCCGGAAAAGTTCATTGGCCGTGGAGCCGTCCGCGGCCTGGGCCACGACCACCACCTCGTCTCCCACCCCAAGGCCGAGGATCCGGGCCAGCTTGCGGCCAAGCACCACCCCGGACCGATCCTCTTGGGCAAGCCATTGCCCCTGCCAGACATGCTCATTGAGGGCGGTCACCCGCGGCTCCCGCGCCAGATCAACGCCCCGCAGCTCGATGCCGCTTGAGGCATTGCCCGCCGCAGCCAAACCGCTTGCATACAGGCGTGGGGCGGCAATAAAACCCTCACGGCCGAGCAGGGCCAGCACCTCCTCTTCCCCGCCGATGCGTTTGTAGAGATCCGGATCAGCGCGAAAGCCATGGGCATGGACCTGAAACTCGCCAAGCTCCATGCCCACCGCATTTTTTTCCATGCCTGCGAGCCAGCCTTCCAGCAGACTGGCATAGAAGATCATGATCGCGCAGGCAAAGGCCATGGCCCCTACGGTGATCCAGGTTCTGGTCCGGGCGCGGTTGAAATTTCGCAGGGCAAAGAACACAATCTGCACGGTTCACCTCTCCACAATCACTGAGTTCCGGTCAGCGGCGGCGCAGCTCCAGCAGCGAAAAAAGCGACTCGGGCAGGTCCAGATCAAAACGCAGGGATTCATAGACCAGCTCCGTGTACTCGCCGGGCTTGTCCGTGGGCACCACCTTGAGCAGGGCAGGCAGGAGGCGGCCCCCCATGTTCTTGACCTCGCTGAAATAAATGGTGCGGGCCAGGACATTGTCCTCGTCATAGTAGGTGGCGATTAGCGGCAGATGGCCCTGGGCCGTGACACTCATCACGATCCTGCCCCAGACCACGGCAGCATCCGGGTGCGGGAGCAGGGTGAATTCGATGATCTCCCGCCCCTCCCTTTTCCCCTTAAAGCTGATGCGCGGATCATAATCCTCGGCCAGCCGAGACTCCTTGACCAGATCGTCGTTGGTGAAATGGCTGCCCATCCAGGAGCTCATCATCATGCTGGAGGTGAGGCGGATGGTGCGGTCGGTCTTGGGAAGATAGGTGTACATGGTGTTGTCGGTTTTCAGGCTGGCGGTATCCTTTTCCTTGAGCGGCGAGACGATGCGGACCAGGGATTTGTCCTTGCCCTTGGACCACATCTCCATGCGCATGGTCCGGGTATAGTTTGCGGTTTTCACCTGCATGCGCACCATGCCCTGGGAGCTGGCGGCGCGCCAGAGGTCGTCGATCTCCAGCAGGATGGCGCGGGCCTCCTGCTCGGCAAGAGGTGAGGGGGATGGGGCGGATGGGACGGCGGCAGCGTTTCCGGCCAGCCCGAAAATTCCCCCGCCCGCCAGCAGCAGGACCAGAAGGATACAGGCTGGCAAGGAGACCCTGTTCACAACAGGGTTCCCGTATAGTTGAAGGTGTTGAGCCTGCGCCCCCCGCGCCCCGGTTGACCTGATTGCCGGAAGGCAACGACCAGCTCGTCGGGCCTGGGGTGCATGTGGGAGAGATCAACCACCCCATACGCCACGCCACGGCCGGCAAACTCCACGCTGTACGGCACCAGGGAAAAGGGCTGGTCGGCCACGGCCACGGTCTGGCCCCAGCACTGCTTGAGCACGATCACCTCGCCCTTGGGGCTGATCAGGGGCTGGTCGTATTTGAAAAACGGGGAGGCCAGCCGGGCGGTGAAGAGCGGCGGCAGGCCGTAGATGGTCATGCCCATGGGCAGCGCGTTTTTGTGGCCAAAGACATCGAACAGGTTCCGGCGGTCGGTTTCAATGGCCAGCTGAACATTGCTGAGCCCCAGTCCGGCCAGGGTTTGCACGCTCATGCTGTTCAAGACATTCAGGGTATAATCGCCGAAAAGCAGCAGTCTCTCGGGAGGAGGCTGCCCTGGTCGCCCTTTTTTGCGGCCTGCCGGAGCACTTTCCGCCCCAGGCTCCGCCGGCATCGGGGCAGCCGTTTCAAAGAGCAGACGCTGGCCGATGTGGCCGATCTGCCAGGCGTTGTAGCCGCCGGAGCGCAGATGTCCGATGGCTTCCCGGTAAAACTCCAGGTCCGCCTCCAGGATCACCGGGGGCAGGGCCCAGACCAAGCGACGCCGGTAAGGGGTCAACCGCTTCTGCTGCCGTCCGTATTGGGCAAAGGTGTGCCGCGACAGGGTGATGACCAGTCGCGACGGCGGGGTGGGCAGCTGGACTTTAAGCGATTCAAAATCGTCGATCTTCAACCACCATTCCAGGGGCAGCTGCACCTGGGGTACGGACCGGCGGCCCTGGGCCTGGCCCTGCACTTGACCGCGAGTCTGAACCTGACCGCGGGCGGGTCGCTCCTCCCGGCTCTTGACCGTTGTGGGTCTCGTAACCGGCTTTCCTAAAAAATGGGCAATCTGGGCGAGCTTGCGCGGATCAACGAGGTTCGCCACCTTCTTGCTGAACAAACCCGGCTGGATACCATTTTTGGCTGCCTGCCGGCTGCGCTCGCCGATATCCACTTTATAGAGGCTGTCGCCCCATTGCGCGCCCGGCGGCAGATCCACCTGCACCTTGCTGCCTGCCTTGGCCTGTTCCAGGGCAACCTTCCCCTGCCACAACCCCTTGAGGGTAAAGGACTGCCGCTCGCCCGAGCCCTCCTGGTGGATACGCAGCCGGTCGCCGACCCGGAGCGGTTCTTTCAGGGTCATCTGGGCGCGATTGGCCGTGACCTTCTCGGTCTTGCCCAAAAACAGGCCGATATTGCCCGAGTGCTGGGGGGCGATGATGTCCGCTGGTTGCGCCTTTTTAAAATACCCGAGCGAAGGTTTGCGGCCCATGGCCTGCTCCAGCAGTTCCTTGGCCTCGGCCAGCACCGCCGGGGTCGCGGGATTATCCAGGGCCAGCCGATAGGCCTTGACCACCGATCCCACATACTGGGCGCTGCGCATCCTCCCCTCGATCTTGAGCGAGCTGACCCCTGCCTGCCGGAGCTGGGGGATCAGCTCAAGCCCGGCCAGGTCGTTCATGGAAAAGAGATACCCCGCCGGAGCCCCTGCCCCACGGCCCTTAGCACCCCAGGTGTAACGCCTCCGGCAGGGCTGGACGCAACGTCCCCTGAGGCCGCTTTTTCCGCCGAGATAACTGCTGAACAGACACAGGCCGGAATAGGCGAAACAGAGCGCCCCATGCACAAACACCTCAAGCTCCACCGGGCATTGGGTGTGGATCTGGCCGATCTCGGCCAGGGTCATCTCCCGGGCCAGAACCACCCTTTTAAAATCCATCTCGGAAAACTGCCGCACATTGAGGGAGTTGTGCGCGCCCATGAGGGTGCTGGCATGCAACCGCAGCCCGGGAAAGAACTTCCGGGCCAGGTAGGAGATACCGAGATCCTGAACAATAAGGGCGTCGGCTTTGAGCGCTTCGAGGGCGGCCAGCTCCTCCACCGCCTTACCGATCTCCTCTTCCTTCATCAGGCTGTTCATGGCCAGATAGACTTTGACCCGGTTCTTGTGGGCATGGTCGATCATGGCAGCCACCTCGGTCAGGGAGAAATGGCGGGCCAGGGCGCGGGCGTTAAAGGCAGGAGCGCCGATATAGATGGCGTCGGCCCCGCTCTCCACCGCAGCCTCAAAGGCCTCGATGGTGCCGGCCGGGGCGAGCAGTTCCATGTTCCGTGCAGAATGTTTTTCCATTGGTCTACTGTACCAGATTGGGAGCCGGTCCGCTTCCGGCAAAATCAACGGACAGCCATGGGGGACACAGAGGGAGGGAACTTAAACCGCCTGATTTCTCTCGCCGAACAACGCCGTGCCCACCCGCACCAGGGTGGCGCCTTCCTCGATGGCCACCTCGAAATCACCGGACATGCCCATGGAGAGCTCCACCTTCCCATGCAGGCCCAACAGGCCCTGGGACGTCAGCTCTTCCCCCAGCAAGCGGAGTTGGCGGAAATACCCCCGGCTTTCCTCCGGGTCTTCGGCAAAAGGCGGCATGGTCATGAGACCTTGCAGTCTCAGGTGAGGAAACTGCTGCAGATCGCGGCACAATTGCCCGGCTTCTTTCGGGGCAACTCCGGCCTTTTGCGCCTCGCCGCCCACGTTGACCTGGACCAGAACAGGCATGGTCTTGCCCAGCTCGGCGAGCCTCGTTTCCAGCGCCTTGGCAAGCTTGAGCCGGTCGAGGGTTTCGATGCAATCAAAGATCTCCGCCGCGATCCGGGCCTTGTTACTCTGCAGATGCCCGATGCAATGCCAGATCAGACCCTGACCCAAGGCCGCGATCTTTTCTTCGGCCTCCTGCAGATAGTTTTCGCCGAACATCGTCTGCCCGGCACCCATGGCCTCCCGGATTGCCTCCACAGATTGGTGCTTGCTCACCGCCACCAGCCGCACCGAATCCGGATCGCGGTGGGACCGCTCCGCCGCGCCCCGGATCCGGGCTCGGATCATCTCGATATTCTCCGCCACCGTTCCCATCTGTCTCACCGTCCTTCCAGGGAAAAAAGGCGCACCGCGTTCATGGTGGTCTGCCTGGCCACCTCCTCAAGCGAGACCCCTTTCAGTTCCGCCACCTTCTGGGCGGTAAAAAGCATGAGTTGCGGCTCGTTGCGTTTCCCGCGCTTGGGCACCGGGGCAAGGAACGGCCCGTCCGTCTCAAGCACCAGCGAACCGAGGGGAATCCCGCGCACCGCCCCATGAAGCATCTCGGCCTTGGCAAAGGTCACCACCCCAGGGATGGAGATATAAAAGCCCAGGGCAAGCACCCGCCTGGCAAAGGTGGCATCCCCGGAGAAGCAATGCATCACCCCTCCGGCGGGAAACGGCCCGGCTCCCTCAAGCATTTCCATGATATCGTCATGAGCCTCGCGGTCGTGGACCACCAGGGGCAGTTGCAGTTCCTTGGCCAGGGCGACCTGCCGGGCAAAATGCTCCTTTTGCAGAGCAACCGGGGCGTAATTCTTCACGTAATCAAGGCCGATCTCGCCGTAGGCCACGACCTTGGGATGGCTGCACAGCCTCCGCAACTCCGCATACGATTCCTCGCCGAGTTCCGCGACATTATGGGGATGCACCCCCACCGTGGCATAGATGCCGTCGTGCTGTTCAGCCAGCGCAATGGCCCGGCGCGAACTTTCCAGATCGATGCCCACGCTGATGATCCGGGTCACGCCCGCGGCCGAAGCCCGAGCCAATACTTCAGTAAAATCCGCCTCATACGCCGACATGTCGAGGTGGCAATGGGTGTCGATCAGCACAGCCCCGTTGCCTGGCAGCGGCATGACAATCTCTGCTTTCTGGTTTATTTTTTCCATGAAGCCTCCCTGGCCGCAGTTTCTAACAGGTTTTTATTTCTTGCGCAACACAACCACTGCTACGGAAACCGTTTGACAAATCATGGTCCAACCGGCTATGATTTTCTTGAAATTTCAGGGTGTTCCGAACAATTTTATCGGCGATAATCATTACAGCGCGACCCGCCCTCATCCCCATGCCTTCACCGATTCTTGAAGCCATCGAACAACGGCGCAGTATTCGGAATTTCACCGACCAGACGGTGGACCGCGCAGCGCTCCATGAAGTTATCCAAGCCGGGGTTTGGGCGCCTTCCGGCCTGAACAATCAGCCCTGGCGTTTCGTCATTGTCACGGATGCTGCCATCCGCGCCCGTTTGGCCGAACAAACCACCTACGGCCATATCATCCTCGGTGCTCCTGCCCTGATCGGGGTGTATCTTGACCGGGAGGCCATGTATGATGATCTTAAAGACGCGCAATCCGCCGGGGCCTGCATCCAGAACATGCTCTTGGCCGCCGAGGCCCTTGGCCTGGGGGCGGTCTGGCTCGGGCAGATCCTGAAAAACCGGGAGAACGTCGGCGAAATTCTCGGCCTTGCCGCGAATCTGGAGTTGATGGCAATCATCGCCATCGGCCACCCGAGTCGGCGCGATCAACAATCACAGAGAAAACCATTGGCGGAATTCATCGTCAAAGAGTTATAACCCTATTGTCTTTCACACCATTATCAGGAGGCCTTCCATGACCACGCCACGCAAACCGTTTCGCACCGTTTTTCTCTCAAGCCTTCTCGCCCTTGCCAGCCTTGCCGCCCTGAGCGGCTGCGCCGAATTGGGCATGGGCGGCAGCACCGACCAAGCGCAGTCCTCGGATCCCTTTGCCTCCTCTGCCGCTTCCTCCGTGGAACAGCCGTACCGGGCCAATGAATTTTCCGACATCCTGATCCCCAGCGAGTTCGACTGGGACCGGGAAAAAAGCATGATCGTCCGCACCGACTCCTTTGCCGGCGGGGTGCTGCAATACAACGGCCGGGTGGACATCACCTCGGCGGCCGACTTCTTCAGCAACAACATGCCCAGAAATGGCTGGAAGCTCGCGGGCTCAACCAGGTATAAAAACGTGTTGCTCGCCTTTATCAAACCGAACAAGACCTGCACCATTGTCCTCTCCGAGAATAAACTGCTCATGCGCACGGAGATTGCCATCTATGTCGCGGAAGACATGTCCGCAGGCGGTTCCAAGTCGGCAAACCCCTTCGGCTCCGGCATGTAAAGACTCGGACAACGCGCACCCATGTCTCTTTTAACCGATAAAAAGATTCTTCTCGGGATTACCGGAAGCATTGCCGCCTACAAGGTGGCGGACTGGGTTCGCGCCCTGCGCCGGGAAGGCTGCCAGGTTACCGTGGTCATGACCGAGGCGGCCTGCCGGTTCATCAGCCCCCTGACCATGGCGGCCCTTTCCGGCAATCCGGTGCACACCGGGATGTTCAGTGCCGAGGCGCCGGAAACCATTCCCCACATCAGCCTGGCCAAGGAGCATGATCTGCTGCTCATCGCCCCGGCCTCGGCCCAGACCATTGCCCGGTTGGCCCATGGGTTGGCCGACAACCTGCTCGCCACCATCGCCCTGGCCTCCTCCGGCCCGATCCTGGTCTGCCCGGCCATGAACAGCGTCATGTTCCAGCATCCGGCCACCCAGGCAAACCTTGCCATCATCAGATCTTACGGGTACCAGGTGATCGAGCCCGATTGCGGAAAAATGGCCTGCGGCGACGAAGGCCCCGGCCGCCTGACAGAGTGGGAAAACGCGCGGCAGGCCATCCTCACCGCCTTTGCCCCCCAGGATCTTGCCGATGAACAGGTGCTCATCACCGCAGGCCCCACCAGGGAATCCTTTGATCCGGTCCGATTCTTGAGCAATCCCTCCACCGGCAAGATGGGGTATGCCCTGGCGGCCACGGCCAGACAACGGGGGGCGACGGTCACCCTGATCAGCGGGCCCACCGGTCTGACCGCCCCGCCGGGAGTCCGCTGCATCCACGTCACCACCGCCGTTGAAATGCAGGCCCAGGTCATGGCCTGCCTCGAAGCGACGACCATTGTCGTCAAGGCTGCGGCGGTTTCCGACTACCGTCCCGCCGAGCCCCAACCCCACAAGGTGAAGAAAGGGGAGGCCGCCCTCTCCCTGCCGCTCGTCGCCAACCCGGACATCCTGAAAGAATTGGGAAAACGCAAGCGCGACTCCGCAAAGTTCCCGCTGCTCATCGGCTTTGCCGCTGAAAGCAGGGATCACCTCACGGAAGGGGCGAGAAAACTCCAGGAAAAAAATCTTGATCTGATCGTGGTCAACGATATTGGCGGAACGGAAGAAACCGGCTTTGGCGCGGACACCAACCGGGTCACCCTGCTTGACCGCAATGGCGCGCAGGAAGATGTGCCGCTGTTGAGCAAGGAAGAAACAGCCCACCGGATCTGGGATGCGGTGGCCAGGCTGATTGATGGATGACCGCTATTTTTTGGTGCGCCGCCGCAATTCGGCGTGAAAATCCGGGTAGAGCTTCTTGACGCAGTCCGGACAGATACCATGACTGAACAGGGCGTTGGAATGCTTGCTGATATATTCCTCTATCTGACTCCAGTAGCCGCTGTCATCCCGGATCTTTTTGCATGAGGCGCAGATGGGCAGAAAGCCGCTCAAGACCTTCACCTCCTGCATGGCCTTTTGCAGCTGGGCAATGAGCTGCTCTTTCTCCGCCTCTGTCCGTTTGCGTTCCTCGATTTCCAGCACAAGTTTCCCGTTGGCTGCGTCAAGCTCCCTGGTCCGCTCGCTGATCTTCTTTTCCAGATTGCAATAGATATCAAGGTACTTTGAGGTGGCATCCTCATATTCTTCCCTGGTCAGGCGAAGCTCGTTGCCCAGGTGGCGCACCTCTGTCTCAAGCTCCTGAATGCGCTGGCGAAGATCCGCGTCGCTGCTGCTCATGCAATCAGGTATCCTTTCTGCTCTATCTTCCCCAGCTCTTCCCTGACGATCTCAATGATGGCGCGCAAGGCATACCACTGCAAGCCAAGATCCCGGACATACTGCTGCAAAATCTCCCGGTCGGGAAGCGGCATGGCGACGTAACCATATCCCTGTTCAAACATGAGATAGTCGGAGATAAAGATTGTTTTCACAAACAGGCGGTGTTCTTCCCTGGCGCCCTCGGGATCATGATGAAAGCCTATGCCGTCGATGAGTTCCGCTGGAAAATTCCAGTTCTCGGCCAGCCCCTTGCCGACCAGACCATGGTCGTAGCCAAAGCAGGAATTTTCGCCGTCGGTCAAGGGTTGGGGTATATCCTCCAAGACCTGCACCAGATGCATGAATTCCCGGTGCAGGAGTTGATCTTCGACAATGACCCCGATGTCGTGCATCAACCCGGCGGCATAGGCATTGTTTCCCTTCTCGCCGAATTCCCGCCGGTAAATGGTCTTGGCAAGAAGGGCGACGCCCAGGCTATGGCGCCACAACTGCAACCGCGAATAGCCGCCGACGGGGGTGCCGCCACGGTAGAGTTCGCTCATCTTCTGGGTGAGGATGATTTCCTTGAGCGTGTCAAAACCAATCCAGATCAGGGCCTGCTGGATATCGCCGATGGTCTTGGAAGTGGCGTAGTAGGATGAATTGGCGACCCGGAGAATCTTTGCCGTCAGCGGCGGGTCAAGCTCAATAAGCTTGATGAGATCAGAGGAGCTGGCGGTAGGATCGCTGATCAGGGACAATATCCCGCCCACCGTCCCTTTGATGGAGGAAAGGGTCGAGGTCTCGACAAGTTCCAGCAGACCGGCCAGGGAAATATTGGTTTTTTTCGCTCCATCCATGGGGCTTCGCCTTCCGGAAAATTTTTAGCCTGCAATGCGACAGACTTTACATAACCGGCGGTCCGACCACATCCCCCCGGCGGATCTCATGCCCGCTCCGTTTTGTCACCACCGCGGCAGCGGTATTTGCCGAAACCTTCAGGATCATGATTTCCCCGGATGTCCGCCCCTCTGCCTGATCCTCCCCCGCCACCGACAACAGATCTCCGGGCGCAAGCCCCTGATCCGCGCCGATATTCAGATAGAGAATATCCTCGGGTCCGGCAAGCTGGCGCATCATATGAAACGCCACCACCGCCCCCTTGACGGAGACCGCCCCGGCCTGCGCCGGTCGGGCGGGAACCGCGGGCCGTTCCGGAACCTGCCCAAGCATGTCATCGGTTCGCACCTCGGCATAGGCGCGCCGGATAACAGCCTCCTGCCGCGATGCATCGGAGGCGACAATCTCGACAATGGCGATATCCGCCAACAGATGCCCGGGGCTCTTGCTGAAATACTCCAAGGACTCAACCTTGCCCATATCCCGGTACACGCCGAACTGCTGGCCGACCTGCGCGCCAGGGGCAGAGACCAAGATGGTCTCGCCGAGAGCCGCGCCCTGCCAACCCTGGCCGGTGCGCAGCACCTTTCCTTCCTTGGGAATATCGTTGGTAACCATGCCGATCCCCCGGTCATAATACGGGCCTGGATCGATTGCCAGGCCCCCCCTGGCCTGCACACCGGCAAGAGGCTGATCTTTTTTCACCACGACGAGAGGCAGCGGTTCGGCGGTAGAAGCCAATCCTGCCCGGGCAAGGGGAGAAGATCCGGATTCCACCGGGCCAATACCGCTGTCCGCGGACACCTCCCTGACCAAAACCTTTTTTCGCCCTGGAATCTTAACGATTTGGCCCGGTTTAATCAGGTGGGGGTTGACGATCCCGGGATTAAACTTCCAGATTTTCGGCCAGAGCAGCGGATCATTGAGATAGCCTCCGCTCAAATCCCAGAGGGTGTCCCCTTTTTGCACCGCATGGGTGGTCGTATTTTCAGCCAGAATCTCCCTGACGCCGAAGATTCCGCAGGCAGAAGCGATGATCGCCGCAGTTACAATAATTTTTTTCATGGGATGCTCCTCTCGAACCGGACACGGTATATAAAAAAACAGCCTCACCGGCCCCAAACGGTACGGCCGGTACTATCATCTACGCAAGGTTTCCAAAAATTGTCAAGACGATGCTGCGGTTACCCGAATTTTACACCGATGGCGGTTGCAACCGGCTCCCGCCCGGCGGGGTGAAAAAACGCAACCGCAGGGCGTTGGAGACCACGGAAACCGAACTCATGGCCATGGCTCCGCCCGCGATCATGGGGTTCAGGGTGGGGCCGCCGAAAAGGTGCAAAACCCCGGCCGCCACGGGAATGCCGATGATGTTGTAGATAAAGGCCCAGAAGAGATTCTGCTTGATATTGCGCATGGTGGCGCGGCTCAGGGAAAGCGCGGCGATCAGGCCGGAGAGATGCCCCTTCATCAGCACGATATCGCCGGACTCGATGGCCACGTCGATGCCGGTGCCCATGGCAATGCCGACATCCGCCTTGGCCAGGGCCGGGGAATCGTTGATGCCGTCGCCCACCATGGCGACCCGGAACCCTTCCGCCTGCAACTCCGCCACCTTTTCCACCTTCTGATCCGGCAGCACTTGGGCAAAGACCTCGCTGATTCCAGCCTGAGCGGCGATGGCCCGGGCCGTAATCTCATTATCGCCGGTGAGCATGAAGATCTTGATCCCCATCTGTTCCAGAGCGTTGATGGTGGCTGGCACTTCGGGCTTAAGCCGGTCGGCGATGGCCAGCAGCGCGACAAGCTTGCCGTCCGCCGCGCAGTAGAGCGCGGTCTTGCCCGCCCCGGCAAAGCCATGGGCTATTTGCTCAACCGCCATGCCCAGCCCCGTAACGTTCTCCTCCGCCATGAACTCCCGGTTGCCGAGCAAGATCTTCTCGCCCCGCACCACAGCCCGGATACCCCTGCCCGGCACCGCCTCGAAATGCGAAGGCTCAGCCAGGGTCAACCCCTTTTCCCTGGCGCCGTTGACAATGGCCTCGGCCAGGGGATGCTCCGAGCCGCTCTCGGCGCTGGCCACCAGGGAAAGAATCCGGTCACCGTCCACTCCATCCGACACTGCCTGCACATCGGTCAATTCCGGCCGGCCATGGGTCAGAGTTCCGGTCTTGTCAAAGACCACGGCGTCGATCTTCTGCGCCATCTCCAACGCCTCGCCGCTTTTCACCAGCACTCCCAACTGGGCTCCGCGGCCGGTGCCGACCATGATCGAGGTCGGGGTGGCCAGCCCCATGGCGCAGGGACAGGCAATGACCAGCACGGCGATAAAGATCCGCAAGGCAAAGGGGAACTCGGCCTGCCCGAGAAAATACCAGGACAAACCGGCGAGAATGGCAAGGACAATGACGGTGGGCACGAAATAAAGGCTGATGCGGTCCGCCAGATTGGCGATGGGCGCCTTGGAGCCCTGGGCCTCGCGGACCATGGTGATGATCCGGGCCAACACCGTGTCCTGCCCCACCTTCTCGGCCCGCATCTGTAATAGGCCATTCTTGTTCAGGGTGGCGCCCACCACCGGATCGCCGACCTCCTTGGAAACCGGCAGGGATTCGCCGGTGAGCATGGACTCGTCCACACTGGAGCGCCCCTTGACCACCGAGCCATCCACCGGGATGCGCTCGCCCGGCTTGACCAGCAGGATGTCGCCCTTCTCGATCTCCGCCACCGGAATCCGTTTCTGCTCGTCATTGACAACAAGGGTAGCCTCCTCCGGCGCCAGGGCCATGAGCTGACGGATGGCGTCCGAGGTGCGCACCTTGGAGCGGGTCTCCAGATACTTGCCCAGGGAAACCAGGGCGATAAGCACCCCGGCCGACTCGAAATAGAGATCCATGACCCTGGCCATGGCCTCCATGCCCAGACCGATCTCGATCAGATTCCAGGTGCTGTAGACAAAGGCGGCGCCCGTGCCGATGGCAATGAGCGAATCCATGTTGGGCGCGCCGCGCCACAGAGCCGGAAAGCCGAGCTGGTAAAAATTCCGGCCCGACCACATGATCGGCAGCACCAGAAGAAACTGGACAAAACCGAAGGTGAACGGCGAGTGATGGGGGGCCAGAAACAAGGGCAACGGCAGACCGGCCATCTCGCCCATGGAAAGAAGCAGCAACAAAACGGCAAAGGCAAAAGCCGGATAGAGGCGCTTTGCCATAGCGGCAAGCCTGGCAAGGGCCTCCTCCTGTTGCCGCTCAAAATCCGAGCCCCCGGCCGGTCCGGCCAGATGGGCCGTGAAGCCGAGCCGTTCGATACCCTCCCGGATCTGCCGCTGGCTGACAACCTCTGGGTCAAAGACCACCACGGCCGACTCCGTGGCCAGATTCACCTGCATGCTCCGCACCCCGGCCATATCCCCCACCACCTTTTCGATCCGGGCTGAGCAGGAAGCGCAACTCATGCCGCCAATGGCCAGCGCCAGCCGGGTTTCCTTTTCCGGCAGCACCAACTCGAACCCCAGCCCTTTGACGATCCCGGCGATATCGGCAAGACTGAGCCTACCACTATCCCACTCAACCTCCAGGCTCTCGGCGGCAAGATTCACCGCTGCCGCCCGGACACCCTCGGTGGAGGCCAATACCTTTTCGATGCGGGAGGAACAGGAGGCACAATGCATGCCCCGGATGGAAAACCGCTGTTTTTCGATTGACGGTGTCATGCGACCCTCTTGCTTGTTCTGCCTTTTCGCAGTATTTTAATCGCTCGAAAAAATCTTTATGCAGGAGACAAATTAGTTTCTACCACTGAAAAAACCATCACCCCGGCGAAAGCCGGGGTCCAGAATAGTAACAATTTGCCGAAATTACTGGATTCCGGCCTTCGCCCGAACTATAGGTCTTTCCCCGAGAAAATCATCCCTCAGCCACAAAAATACTCAAAGGAGCACCTCCATGCCAACCATCCAAATCAAGGGTATGCGCTGCGGCCATTGCGCGGCCTCGGTCACCACCGCACTCAACGCCATCGACGGCATCAGCGACGTGAATATCGCTTTGGACAAAGGTGAAGCCACTTTCAACCAGAGCAAGGATGTGCCCATGGCCGACATCAAAAAAGCCATTGCAGCCATCGGCTTCGAGGTGGTGGACTAAGCCGGGGCGACAAAAAATCTACAGCACCATGACCACCGACGCATGCCCCTTGAAAGCACGGTACTGGGCCTCGCGGTCCTCGGCGCTGACCACGACAAGCTCAACGTCCAAGCAGAGATACTTGCCGCCGCTGCTTGAGTTGGAAAGCGTTACCAAACATTCCCGCGCCTGAACAATCTCGGCGATGGCTGCCCGCAGTTCCTCCTGCTCCCTGCCGATGATCTTGTACACCCAAGAGCAGGGGTACTCCAGCTCGACCTTCTGTTTGCAGTTATTCAGCAACACGACCAGCCTCCGTATTTTCTCTCTCCCACTCCACCGGAAAACGCGCCCAAAAACTCATCATACCAGACCCACCCCCCTTCGCCAACACACAGCACATCCGAAGACCTCACAAGTCCCCACCCTCCCCACAAAAATAAGTTGAATTTTTCGTCCATATTCTGACATAGTGTTTTATTGTTAATAATTATTTTGTCTTATCACTACTGCTACAGGTATGCCCATGGCACAATTAAAAATTATCGCCCTTGCATTGATTGCCCTGCAACTCTCACTCGCGCCGATTGCAGGTGCGGCGGAGATGCCCGCTTCCTACTCCCTGGGCGGGCAGTACCTGGAACAGGGTAAATTCGAGGAAGCCTACACGGAGCTGCACAAGGCGTTTCTCCAGGAACCGGGACACCCGGACCTTAACTTCCAGCTTGGCCGGGCCGCCTTTGAAACCGGCCGATTCGAGGAAGCGATCATGGCCTACGAACGGGTTCTCCTCGCCGACCCCGAGGCCCAGCGGGTTAAACTGGAACTGGCCCGCGCCTATATGCAGATGGGTTCCCGCGAGGTAGCCAAGCAGTATTTCAAGGAGGTTCTCGCCACCAACCCGCCGGAACAGGTGTGGAAAAACATCGAAAAATTCCTTGCCTCCATCGAGGAATCGGAACAGAAACATTTTATAAACGGCACCTTCACCCTTGGCCACGCCTGGGATGACAACGCCCGTTCCGCCCCGGTCAGCGACCGGATCTCCGCCGGGCTTTTCGAGTTTCAGCTCACCGGACAGAGCGCCAGCCCCCAGAGCGACCAGATCAATAACACCACCCTGGTTCTCAACCACATCTACAAAAACGAAGAATACCCCTTCATGTGGAAAACCGCGGCGACCTCCTATAATTCCCTGTACCAGAGCCTGTATGACCTCGACATAAACTATCTGGGCTTGACCTCAGGCCCTGTTTTCCAGCAAGACACCTTCATCTGGGATGTGCAGGCGCTCGTCTCGCACATTGACGTCGAACATGACCGCTACCAGGGCGCCTTTGGGGCCGCTTCGTCCCTGACCTACTTTTTCTCGAAAAATATCATGGGCACCATTGGCATCAAGGCCGAGGAAAAAAATAACTATGACGACCCTGACAAGGATGCGCTCAACCTCATGCTTTCCGCAGGTCCGGTTCTGCTGATCGATCAGAACCGGCTGAGCCTCCTGTTCAGCAAGGAGAATGAAAACGCGGATAACGCGGTCAACAGTTACAACCGTTTTGGCTGGAAGCTCCGTTACGACCGCTCCCTGCCCTACGATTTTGCCGCTTTTGCCAGCCTTGGCTACACCGTGACCGACTATGATGCCCAACACCCGTTCTTTTCTGTCTACCGCAGTGACGATATACAGGAACTGACTGCAGGGGTCTCCCGTCTGCTCTGGCAAGATACGGCCAAAAACCAGGCGCTCATCATGCAGCTGGCCCACACCTACACCAATTCGGAATCCAATATCGATCTGTACACATACAGAAAGAATGTAACCGAACTCAACCTGACCGTGAGTTTCTAGGAGCTGTAACTAAATAGCCATTATAGTGCACTTGTTTTTGGACAACGGCTTAAGCTGCGAGGACCGTCATGAAAAAAAACACCTCCTTTACGACCATCGCTCTGCTCCTTCTGCTCTGCCTGGCTGCGCCCCTCTCATCCGCCTACGCCGAAATCCAGGGCGTGGCCACGGTTGTCGCCCTCCGTGGCACCGTGGTCGCACAGGGCAAGGATGGCGCAGCTCGTAATCTGAGCCTCAAGAGCCAGATTTTCCAGGAAGATGTGCTCAAAACCGACAAAACCGGCCAGCTGCAAATCATGTTCACCGACAGCAGCATCATCAGCATGGGCCGCGGCAGTGAGATGAAGATCGCCGAATACCGCTGGCAGCCGGAACAAAAAGACGGCGCTCTCAAAACCCAGGCCAAGGAAGGCACCTTCCGGGTGATGGGCGGGGCACTGGCCAAGGACGCGCCCCAGAATTTCAAAACGGAAACCCCCACGGCCACCATCGGCATCCGCGGCTCCATGTACACCTTCAAGACGACCAAGGACTCGCTCTCTGTCGTCTTTCAAGGGGGTAAGGGCATAGAGGTCTTCAACGAAATGGGCAAGGTAACCATCACCGCCCCAGGCTTCGGCACCCGTGTTGTGCTGAACGCCCCGCCCGCAAAACCCTCCAAATTCACGGAACAGGACATCAAAAATCTCAACAGCCAGCTCAATGGCGGTAGCGGGAATGGCAACGGAACCACGGACAACGGCCCCACGCCTCCTCCCAACCCCCTTCCTCCCCAGCCGCCGCCACCGCCGCCTATTCCTGATCCCGAGCCCATTGGGTATGAATTTACTCTGCCCCCGCCTCCGCCATCCGACGGCATCTTTGCCTTCGAGGGATCTTTGGGCGGCATTTACACCGAGTCGGGAGTCACAGAATCATTCACCAATGCCCTGTTCATGGGGGTGAACTGGCATAACCGCAGATTCCTTGGCGTGGCCGAGGATCCCACCGTTGACGGTGGTAACCCGATCTTCTTTTTCGGCTCCATGAACGGCTCCACGGTTTCTGATCTCACAATCTTTGGCATGGACAGTAGCTGGCCGAATTATTTTGAATTCATCCAGGGAAGTGGCGCTGGCATTTTTGCGGGCACAGCCTATGACTTTTTCGCTTTTGGCGCGAATGGACAAACCTACGACATAAAAACAGCGGCCCCCGTTGGCAGTTGGAACATCGCCGGCGGAGTCCAGCAGCTGTCTGGCGCCATGACCCCCGTTGCCCCAACCGGTACGGAAACCTGGCATGGATTCGTGGTGGGGCTCAGTGCGGATATGAACCCCGTTAATCCAACAGTCCCGGCCCTGTTCCAAAGCGGCACCCCGGACCAATGGAACAATTTCAACATGACGGTGAACAAGGATGCAGGCACCATCAGCGGCATCATGAATCCGGGCAATGAACTCAATGATTCTTCGTACGACAGCATTTCCGGCTTGCAGGTGGGCGGAGATGTGACCAACTCGGTCTATCTCCGCGACGACGTCATGGCTGCAATCATTGATCCTTCCGGCTTGAAGCCCTATGGCAATTTCATGGTGGTAACCGGCCCGGAGGATCAATTCTCCAGCTATGTCACCTGGGGCTACTGGCAGATTGCTTACACTGATACCGGAACCTCCACCGAACGTATCATGGCTGCTCCTTTTTCTCTGTGGATTGCGGGCAAGCCCTCCACCAATTCGGTCATCAAGAGCGGATTCACAGGCACCTACAGCGGAGGTGCAGTGGGCACAAAAGTCGATGCCAATGGCGCCATGTATCTCAAAGGCACCAGCACGCTTACTGCTGACTTTAATGCTCTCTACCCAATCACTTCCGGCAACATCACTTTCCCCTCAATCTCCTCCGGCGGTGTTACTACTTTCCCTGGCGTAACCCTGACTGTCGATAATACAATCAGCAGCATGACCGCCAATGCCACCTCAAATTCTTTTACCGCAGCCATTGCTGGCGGCGGCACCAGTGGCTCAATCAAAGGAGCATTTTTTGGCCCTGCCGCCAATGCCGTGGGCGGCAACTTCTATTCCTCTGGCGGAGGGGTCCAATACATTGGCATTTTTGGGGGAAACAAACAATAACCAGGGATACTACTATCCCTTCATAGTTCTTGACTTATCAAAGACGGCTGCCTCTTTTCCATGGCAGCCGTCTTTTTTTCCTATTCGAACGAAAGAAACAGAATTCCCCCCCTTCCCAGGTGCCGTCCGTATTTTCCGAGACAAAAACCGCTGCACGTCAGGGTCAATTGATTTGTTCCTTATCCTCGATAAAAAAGTTATGCTGCCCGCTGCTCTTATCCAGTATAATTATGACGATACGATAGCTAGTTTGCCTTATTGCAGGCCGTATCTGGGCCAACCATGGCAGAGTCATCCACCACCGGCAAAGCCGGTGGCTTATTGGGTGAGCGCCTCAAAAGCGCCGACAAAACCGTGAGCCGCCCAAGGCGGCCGCATTCTTCGTCTCCCCCTTTAACAAAGGGGGACTGAGGGGGATTTAAAACACCGGAATCGTACAGTCCCGTCCGAAAAGCAAATCCCCCCTCACCCCCCTTTGTTAAAAGGGGGATATAAAAAGTACTCCGGTCATAGTGAAAGCCTGAAACACGACCGCCGAAAAGGTCAAACCTGTCTGAGTCCCCCGGCAAAGCCGGGGGTTTACCTTACGGAAATTACAATTTTTCGCTTTTGTATTGCTTGCCCTGCAACTCTCGCTAGCGCCGACTATAATCGCTGGAGAGTGCCCCGCAACCGAACCCAATCACACCGTATGCTGTTACGCCACGAGAATCGTCATGCAAAAAAACACTTCCTTTACGACCATCGTTCTGCTCTGCCTGCTCTGCCTGGCCGCGTCATTTTCCGCCGCCAACGCCGAGCCACAATCCGTGGCCACAGTTGTCGCTCTCCGAGGCACCGTTGTTGCCCAGAACAAGAGCGGCGCCAGTCGGAACTTGACTCTCAAGTGCCCGATTTTCCAAGAAGATGTGTTGAAAACCGGACCAAACGGCCAGCTGCAGATTATGTTCACCGATAGCACCATCATCAGCGTAGGCCGCGGCAGCGAGATGAAGATTGCCGAATACCGATGGCAGCCTGACCAGAAAGACGGCGCCCTCAAAACCCAGGTCAAGGAAGGCGCCTTCCGAGTCATGGGCGGAGCCATTGCCAAGGAGGCCCCACAAAACTTCAAAACTCAAACCCCCACCGCCACCATCGGTATCCGTGGCTCCATGTATACATTCTTGGCGACCAAGGACTCGCTTTCTGTTGTCTTCCAAGGGGGGAGGGGCATAGAGGTCTTTAACGAAATGGGCAAGGTGACTATCACCGCCCCAGGCTTCGGCACCCGTGTTGTGCTGAACGCCGCGCCCGCAAAACCGTCCAAATTCACGGAACAGGACATCAAAAACCTCAACAGCCAGCTCAATGGCAATGGCGGCAATGGCAAGCAACCGGCCGATGCCGAAAAGGGCGGCGAAAAACAACAGCCTGCCGAGGGTGAACCAGAAGCAGGGACGGGACCGCAACCCGCCCCCGAACCAGCTCCGTCCCCGTTGCCGCCAGTTCCTATCCCACCAGTCCCTCTCCCACCAGTCCCGCCGGACCCCCGCGACCGAATTTGGGAATTCGTCGTCCCCCCTTCCCCTCCGAGCGATGGTATCTACGCTTTTAAAGGCGGCCTGGGCGGCACCTCGACGAAGACCGACGGCTCTACGGATACGTTTACAAACAGTCTCTACTTGGGAGTAAACTGGTATAACCACAAAATCTTCGGTGTTGCCGTTGATGATACAGTTGAGGGTGGCAAGCCAGCATTTTTCTATGGCTCGGTGAATGGTTCCACCGTTTCCAACATCAAAATCTTTGGTTCAGATGAGGGTGGATCTTACCCATACAACGACGACGCATTTATCAGCGGCAGCGGCTCCGGCCTCTTCTCAGGCAGTGCCTTTGATTTCTTCAGCTTCAACGCCACAGGGAACTCCTATCTTACCAAGGGGACGCCCACACAAACCTTGCTGGATTCCTGGACTGTTTCCGGCGGCGGTCAACAGGTGGTTGGAGAAATGACACCGACTGCCCCCAAGGGGGTCTCGGAAATATGGAGTGGCTTTGTTGTGGCTGTGAGTGAAAACATGAACGACCGTCCCACCGGCCGCCACCTCATTTACAACACGAACCCGAACAATTTTACCATGAACATCAACAAGGACGCTGGCACCATCCTCGGCACCCTGACCACCGACGTAAATGTCGGCGGGGGCTATAATATTTCCGGCATGACCGTAGGTGGAGCCTCCGGCTCAGTATATCTCAACGACCAGCTCATGGCAGCGCTGTTGGGTAATGCCGCCGGCATCACAGTAAAAGAATATGGCAACTATATGGTGGTCGATCCGAAAAACCAGCTCTCCACCTACTTTACCTGGGGCTACTGGGAGGTCGCTTACGAAGCATCTTCCCTCCAGCGCCAGATCCGCGTACCGGAGTCCATGTGGCTGGCGGGAAAACTCTCGACAAATTCGGTGATCAAGCCAGGGTTTGTCGGCACCTACAGCGGTAAGGCCTTCGGCACTATGATCGATACGATCGATACCACCAAAATTTCCCAAGTGGATGGTTCCATGAATCTCACGGCCAACTTCTCCACTCCCAGCATCACCGGCAGCCTCAACCTTATTACGGACGTCGCCAACAACACCACTACCACCCTTTCCATAAGTGGCGGAACCTTTTCGGCCGACGGCTCGACCAACCAATTCTCTGCCAGCCTCACTGGTGGCAGCATTAAAGGCGCCTTTTACGGAACCAATGCCGAGGCCGTGGGCGGTAACTTTTACAGCCTGACCGGCGGCAAACAGTACCTTGGTATCTTCGGCGGGAATCGCTAGCGCCACAGGAAACAACGCCACGAACCAATGAACACACCACGACTCAAACCATTCTTCACCCTCTCGCCCTTCAAGGTCGGCTGCCTGGCTACCCTGGCAGCCGTCCTCCTTTTCGCTTCCTTTGGCCAGCAAAAACCAGCCCTTCTCGAAACCCTGGACAACCGGCTGACCGACACCATGTTCCGCTGGCGGGGCACGGTCAAGCCTTCCCAGCCCATCGTCATTGTCGATATCGACGAGAAAAGCCTGCGAACCGTCGGCCAATGGCCCTGGCCCCGCAACACCGTGGCCAGGATGATCCAAAACCTTGGCGCGGGCGGGGCAAAGGTGATCGGGCTTGATATCGTCTTTGCCGAAGCGGACCGCACCTCACCGAAAAACTTTATCGACGAGTTGCAGCAGTTTCTCCCGGTACAGCTCCCGCCGGAAACAATGACGGAGCTGAAAGCGAAAGAAACCCTGGACCACGACCTCACCCTGGGCAAAGCCCTGGCTGCGACGCCCTCTGTTTTGGGGTATGTCTTCCAGACCCAAAACGACAACCTGAAAAATCAAACGGATATCCCCTTTCCCTCGGGCACCACCCGCCTTGCCCCGGCGGACATGCACTATGAGGAGATTTCCCTGCTTCGGGCCTACCGGGCCATTACCAACGTATTGGCCGTGGCCCAGGGCCAGAGCGAAGGTTTTTTCAACGTGTTCCCCGATGCCGCGGGCACGGTGCGCAAGGTGCCGCTTTTCATGATAATGGACGGGGTTCCCTATCCCTCCCTGGCCCTGGAGATGCTGCGCATCGGCTCCGAAACGCAGGAGATGACCATCCATATCTCCCGGCAGGGAAAAACCAACCTCCGGGACATCCTCGGGGTTGAGCTGGGGTCAACCTTTATCCCCACCGATGAAAAAGGCCAGCTCAACGTCAATTTCCGGGGGCCGGGCCAGACCTACCCCTATCTTTCCGCAATGGACATCCTGGCCGGTAGAAATCTGGATCAGGTGCAAGGCAAGTATGTTCTCATCGGCACCTCTGCCGCAGGTCTTCTCGATCTCCGGGCCACGCCCTTTTCCAACATCTATCCAGGCGTCGAGGTCCACGCCAACATCATCGACAACGTTTTAAGCAAGGATCCATTCACCCATGACATCTACACCGAAATCGGCATCACCTATGCCCTGCTTCTGATCGGCGGCCTGGGATTAAGCGCGCTCCTCGCCTATGCCAGCCCCCTGGCCGGAGGACTCGGCGGCCTGCTGCTCGTACTGGCCACCCTGGCCGGCAACTATTCTTTCTTTTTCAGCCACAACCAGCTCCTTGGCCTTTCCTATCCGTTGCTGACCTTTTTTGCCATTTTTCTCGTGGTCACCCTGTTCAACTACTTTTTCGAAGGCCAGAAAAAACGCTTCATCAGCTCGGCGTTCGGGCACTACGTCTCTCCCCAGATCGTGCATCAGCTCATGGAGCACCCGGAAAAACTCTCCCTGCAAGGGGAACAGAAAACCCTCACCGTGCTCTTCAGCGACATCAAGGGCTTCACCACCATCTCCGAAAAAATGACCTCCGAAGAGCTCGGCAGGTTCATGAATGAATATCTCACGGCCATGAGCCATATCGTTTTGGAATACAAGGGAACCGTTGACAAGTTCATCGGCGACGCGGTCATGGCTATCTGGGGTGCGCCTCTTGATGATGCTGACCACGCCGCCAACTGTGTGCGGGCCGCGTTCAGGATGATGGCCAAACTCAAAATCCTCCAGGATGATTGGCAAAAACGCGATTTGCCGGAAGTACATATCCGCATCGGCATCAACACCGGGATCATGAGCGTGGGCAACTTTGGCAGCGACCAGCGCTTTGATTACACGGTCATGGGCGACAACGTCAATCTGGCCTCCCGGCTGGAAGGCGCCAACAAAGCCTACAACACCGGCATCATCATCTCGGAGTACACCAAAGGTGCGTTGGGAGAAGGATTCTACTGTCGGCTCCTTGACATGGTCCGGGTCAAGGGCAAGGAAATGCCGGTACGGATATACGAACCCCTCTGCGAAGGCGAGCCGGAGCCGGAACTGAAAAAAGAAACGGAAACCTTTGCCAAGGCCCTAAGCCATTATGCGAACCGGGAGTTTCAGGAGGCGGCGGAAATCATCCTCTCCCTCAACAAGGCAAAACCCATGATGCTTTACGACCTCTACCTGGAGCGGATCGCCCATTATCAAAAAAATCCTCCGCCCCCAGACTGGGACGGCTCTTTTACCTTTACCACTAAATAACCGGCGGACTCGTAACAACCACCCTTCGACAGGCTCAGGGCGAACGGAGGTTGTCTTGATGAATGGATATTCCGTTCGTGCCGAGCCTGTCGAAGCACCTGTTTAAAGTAAATCCAGGGTTGTTAAGTGTTGAGTGCCACGACATCGTAGACACATTTTAGTGCCATGACATCGTGGACACTCATTGTTTTCAACGAAGTTTGTAATCGAATTCATCAACCTGGGTTTTTCCCAGAAAGAGTTTCAATTTCTGC
>JAJZPC010000097.1 GCA_021811385.1 Deltaproteobacteria bacterium
AGCTGAAAGGTCTTGCGCTGCCCTTTCTCGATGGAATCGCGGGTCTGGGAGACATAACTTGAGAGGATTCCGCGGCCTTGCTCGCGGATGGTGCGATTCATCATCTGCTTCTGGTGGTAATAAAAGATAAACCCGGCCACCACAGAGATCAGCAACAGGCAGGAGAAGGCGGTCAAGAGAAAACGCGGGACCACCCGTTCGGGGTTGGGCTCCCGGTTGCCCGGTTTCGGGTTTTTCATCTCCGGCCTCATCTTAGGATTTTTTCAAAATGACCCCTGTCACAGGTCTGGGATCATCGTGGGAGTGATAGAGCAGGGGACGGGGGAAAAGCTCGCCGGCGCAACCGATGCAGGGGTGACCGGCCCGGACGCAGTTGTTGGTGTTGCCGCTGTAGCCGATGGCGATGCAATCATTGTAGGTCACCGGTCCCTGGCAGCCTAATTCCAGCAGGCAACCCTCCTCGCCGATGCACCGGGCGAAATCGCGGGCCTGAAAGGCGGCGTAGCGGGGGCAGCGATCATGGACCGAATGGGAGAAGAACTGCCGCGGCCGCCGCGCGCCGTCCAGTTCCGGCAGGCTCTTGCTCTTGATGAAATGAAGCAGGGTATAGACCATGTGCTCGGGGTGCATGGGGCAGGCCGGCAGGTTGACCGAGGGTGTCTTGATCCCCCGTTGCTTGAGAAAATCATCGAGAGATTCAGCGCCGGTGAGGGTGCCGGCCATTTTCGCAACGCCACCCGACGCTGCACAGGTGCCGGCGGCGATACAGACGGAGGCTTTTGCGGCCAGCAAACTTACCCATTCGCTTATGGGCCGGTCGGCCATCATGCAGGCATGGGGCATTTTAACGGGGATAGCACCCTCCATGACCATGATGTACGGCTTGTTGGAAGCCGCAAGTTTGTGCAAGATTTGCGGAACCTGATTCCCGGTGGCCGAGGAGAGATTCGGGTGGTAAATCAACCGGGTAAAATAGGTGAGAAAGTCTAAGATCGTTATCTGCTCGATATTAAGAAAAGAGGTGGAGCAGCCGGAACAGGACGCCCCCTGAAGCCAGACCAGATTGGGCCGGGACCAGCCAGTACCCGCCGGGTTGGCATCGGCGGCCAGCAACTCGTCAAAGGAGAGCAACGGCGCGGCCCCGGCCGCGATCACCACCTGATACATTCTTTGCAGAAATTTTCGTCTGTTCAAGGTCATTGCCATTTTAATGGACCGAGCAGGCGACGCAGGGATCGGCGGAACGGACGATGCGGGCCAATTCCATGGGGTTGGCCGGATCAACGATCCGAGTGCCGATCAGCATTTTTTCCACCGCCCCCGGCTGCCCCGTGGAGTCCCGCGGGCCCATGTTCCAGGTGGTGGGCATCACCATTTCATAGTTTTTGATCAAGCCCTGTTTATCGATTTCCACCCAGTGTCCGAGGGCGCCGCGCGAAGCTTCGGTAATCCCGATCCCCCGTACGCCGCGGGGCACGTTCTTGTCGCTGAAACCCAGAACTCCCGGCTGGACCTGCTCGACCTGTTCCTTAAGCCGACTGAGCAAAAGCGAGACCGTAATATAGCGGCTCAAATGACGGCCCATAACCGAATTATAGCCTTTCAGGCTGATGCCGAGATCCCGGTTGAGCCGGTCCACCAGTTGGTTCAGGGCCGGATTGCGGCCGGAATGGTAGGTGTTTACCACCCGCGCCGCAGCCCCGGTCTCCATCACCTTGCCCCTGTAGCGGGGGGCGCGGCTCCAGCTGTATTTTCCGCCCGGTCGCTGTTCTTCGCGCTGGAACTCTTGCCAGTCAAGAGGTTCGAGCCGATTTACCCCCAAGGGTTTGATCCCGCTGCCGGGCTTGTTTTTGTAGTAACTGTAGGTGTGATCTTCTGTAATTGCATTCAGGTCGAGGGGCGTGTGTTTGCCTTCAATGGTCGCGCCTCCGGCAAAGAAATGGTTGTTGCCGGAGGCGTCGGGGAAATAGGGGAAAGAGAGAAAATTGCCGTAGCCTCGCCCTTCCTTGAAATAGGCAGGAAAAGCCCGGCACACGGCCAAGATGTCTTCACGGTAACAGGAGTGGACAAACCGCTCCACCTGGTTCAGCAAGGTGCGGTATTGGGCGAGATTGCCGATGATCGGCCTGGTAGTGACTCCGCCGGCCTCAATCGCCACGGGGTGGGGAGATTTACCGCCGAACAGCGTCACCATTTTGTGCAGGGAGGCCATAACGGTAAAGGATTCCAGGTAATTGTGAACCACCGAGAGGTTGCATTCCTTGTCCTTCAGGAAATCTGCCTTGTACCGGGGCAGAAAGGGGGCTGCGGGAAAGATCCGTTGGGAACGGACTTCGTTGCGCACCCAATCCCGCATCGTGGTCAAGCCGGGGTCCGCGCCCCGGTATTCCAGCACCGCGGTTACGTCGATAAAATCCAGGGCGCTCAATTGGTAAAAATGAAACAGGCAATCTTGCACCTGATATGCGCCGACAATGAGATTGCGGAGCAGTTGCCCGTTGGGGTTGGGGCGTATCCCCATGGCGTCTTCCAGGGCCAGGGCGGCCGCTTCCGCGTGGGCATACGGACAGACGCCGCAGACCCGTTGGGTCAACTGCAAAGCGGTCCGAGGATCATAGCCGATGAGCGCCTTTTCAATGCCGCGAAAGAGCATGCCCGAAGTCCGGGCCGAGACAACCACCCCGTTCTCGATCCGGGTCTCGAACTTGAGATGCCCCTCCACTCTGGTCAGGGGATCAACGGTTATTTTGGTCACGGTCATAGCACGGCCTCCCTGCCGAATTCCACCGATTGCGTCCTCGCGAGATACTAACTCGAGCGCACCATTGAGCAATGGTACCAGATTTATGCGTGAAAGAAAGCAAGGTTTTAATTTCCTTGCGGACGGGTTCGTGCGATTCCGGAGTTTTCAAACGCCGTTAGCACTGCTCCCCCTCCGCCTTGGGCGGCTCACGGTTTTGTCGGCGCCTTCGCCGTTTTAACACTGCTGAGGCGCTCACCCAATAAGCCACCGGCTTTGCCGACTCAGTTGAAGATTGAGGCAGGCTGAAAGTCAACCTTTGACCGGTACGGATCAATAGATGGGAAAAACAAGAACCAGCAGATATGGTCATGCTGATTAGCCGGCGGGAAGTAACTACAAAAAAGCTATTTAAGATAAATCAGGATACTCCTCATGTTTACTGATACCTTCCGTATGGCCGTATTTTCCAGCCAGGCTTGAGACAGGACCGGCGCATTTTTCATACACCGGTCCTGTCTCAAGCCTCTCCTTACTGCTCCAGAATAGAAACAATATCCGGAATAGCCTGCTTCATCACATCCTGCATGGTGGTGCGGAGTATGGTCTCTGCCAGACGGTCGCGCTCCTTGATCGACAGGTCGCTGCCTTTTGCCTCGTAGTGCAGCTTGCGCACCGGCAAGCCGTTCTTCATCACGGTGAGGGAAACGCTGACGGTGCAGGAGGCGTTGACCTGGGGGATCTTGGAGACCTGATCGACATTCACGCTTGCTTCGGTGATCTCAACCACCTTGTTGGAGAGATCCGGGGCTTTCTTGGCCGGGATCACGGAATAGCCGGTCTGGCTCAACTCGCGCTGCAAGGCACTCCCCACCAGGCCGGCAGGGGAGACGCCGCTCCACAGGGTATCGATCATTACGCCATCACCATTCTTGGTGTTGCCGATGGCCCAGGCCCCGGAGGCGGTTGGCGGCTGCAACTCGGCGTTGACCAGATAGAGGTCGCCGCCTCCAAAGCGCGTTTTGGTTATGGGGTCGTAGCGCAAAACAACCTGTCGGGTATAGGTGGCGCAGCCTCCAAGGAAAAGCAGGGCCATAAGGCAAAGGGCCAGCAGGTTGCGACGGCGAGGGATAAAATGTTTCATGGGAGTTCTCCTTGGGTTGGGTTCTTATTTTGTTGGCCGGGAATGGTTCCGGCAGTGCGTATTTTGTGTAAGTACTCGTTATATTTCCCCGCCCCTTGCGGGAGGGGGCTAGGGGCGGGGGGCTTGTCTGTGTTGAGCCAGTCGGCAGCTTCACCCACCCCTCGATCCCCTCCCGTCGAGGGAGGGGAGGAAAAGAATTCGGGAGGCGGGCTGTTTGTCGGATGAATATGCTGATTGGCTCCCTTTCTTCATCGGAATGTTATGCCCAATGGCGCGGGGAAGTCAATGGAAAAACCTGAAATGGATATGAATGGGGAGATGGGTTTGGCCTATTCTTCCTCGTCCGCCTCCGCCGCCAGCTGACCGCAGGCCGCGGAGATATCCCCGCCTCGGGACTCGCGGATCAGGGCGGTGATGCCGGAATCCCGCAGGGTTTGCTGGAACAACTCCACCCTGTCCCGGGGCGGGCTCTGAAAGGGGAAGGTCTTGTTCTCGTTGTAGGGCAGGAGGTTGACCTTGCAGCGCAGCTTGTGCAGCTTTTTGATCAAGAGGCGCGCATGGCGCACGGAATCGTTGAGATCCTTGATCATGATGTATTCGATCATGACCTTGCGGCGGCTGGGCAGGGGATAGGCGCGGCAGGCGGCCAACAGATCGTCCACCGGGTAGGTTTTGTTGATGGGCATGAGCTGGGTGCGGGTTTCGTCGTCCGCTGCGTGCAGGGAGATGGCGAGATTCACCGTCACCGCCTCGCCCAGCTCTTTGAGCTTGGGGATGATGCCGCAGGTGGAGACCGTGATCCTCCGGCTGGAGAAATCGAGGCCGGTCTGCTCCATGAGGATATTGAGGGCGTCGATCAGGTTGTCGAAGTTGGCCAGGGGCTCGCCCATGCCCATGAAAACCAGGTTGTTGATCCGGTTTTTGCCTAAGGCCTGGACAATCTCGGTCACGGCCTGGACCTGGCCCACGATCTCAGCCGCGGTCAGGTTGCGGACAAAGCCCATGGTGCCGGTGAGGCAGAAGTTGCAGCCCATGGCGCAGCCCACCTGGGAGGAGACGCACAGGGTCAGCCGCTCGTCCTCGGGTATGAGCACGGATTCGATGACTGCTCCGTCTGCCAAGCGAAAGCCGTACTTGACGCTGCCGTCCCGGGAGCGCTCCTCCATGGCCGGGGTGAGGCGGGTGATCGTGGCTATGTCCGCAAGCTTGGCGCGGACCTCCTTGGAGATGTCGGTCATCTGGGAGAATTCGCTGATTGCTGGGCGGTAGAGCCAGGCAAAGATCTGCTGTGCCCGAAAGGCGGGCCAGCCCTGGGCCTTGACCCAATCGCGCATCTGGGCCAGGGTGAGGTTTTTGAGGTCGATTTTTTCCATTACAGGGCTCGCAGGTATTCGGGTTTGAGACGGGTCTGCCCGGCCAGGGCCTGGTCGATGGCCGCAAGCACCGGTTCTTTGTCCCGGGGCATTCTGGCGTTGATCGCCAGGTAGTTGGAGGCGTGGTTGGACTGGAGCTGGCCCTTTTTCAGGGTAAGATGCTCCACCATGGTGCGCAGCTCGCGCAGCATCCCGTGTTGATCCGGCAGCGTGAATTTGCCCGCTTGTTCAAGCTGATAGAGCTGGGTGTTTTCAAGCAGCATCAGGGTGAGGATGCCGGTCTGGTTGGGCTCCATGGCGGAGAGCACCTGGCCGGTGGCCCTGGCATGCTCCTGGGAGAGCGCAGCGCCACCGATGCCGAGCAGGGCCGTGACCGAGAGGAAAAGATTGGCCGCCTTAACCCGCTGGCCCGCCTCGATCATCTGTGCGGCATCCGCGCCCTTGTCGATGGCAATAAGGACCGGATCAAAGCCGCTCTCAAGCCCCATGTAGACCCGGTGCAAGCCCAGGGTTTTCAGCTCCAGGAGCTGCTCCACGCTTTTATTGCGGATAGCTCTGGCATTGCCGTAGAGGCTGACCCGGTTCACCCAGGGCAGCCTCTGCTTGATCTTGGTGAGCAAATCGACCAACCGGGATTGGCTCAGAGCCAAGACATCGCCGTCGGCCAGAAAAACCCGTGATTGCCGGAGGCAATATTTGGCGGCAAAATCAAGGTCCGCCTCGACTATTGCCCAGTCCTTGATGCGGAAGCGCTCTTCCTTGTAAGTGCCGCAGAAGGTGCACTTATTATGAGAGCAGCCCACCGTTACCTGGAGGATGATGCTGTCCGCCTCGCTGGGCGGGCGGATGATGTGGGCGCCTTCGTAGTGCATGCTCTATTCGTTAATTCCTATGCTTCATAGCCGTTAAAATTCCCATTGGCCCGCAGCCGAGCACCGGAGAGGCTGCCGAAAAGGGATTTGCACTGTTTGAGGCGAAAGCCGAGTTTGCAAAGCCCCGGCAGCATCGAGGAGTACCCCATGCGGGGCATAAACTCCGAGCCTCCCGCCTATGGCGGGACAAGGGACACAGGGTGCCCTTTCTTTTGGTTCGTTTTCTTTGGGCAAGCAAAGAAAATGAACAGAAGAACAAAGGTGTTCTTTTTGCTGCTGAGATTGCTCGGTATTCAGAAATAAAAAATGGTCAGCGGCTTCGCAGGAAACCAGCTGACCATCAAGTTTGCAATGGAGAAAAATCAGCTGTTCTTCTTCTCGAATTCCTTCATGAAAGCAACCAGCGCCTCTACCCCGGCCTTGGGGAAGGCGTTGTAGATCGACGCCCGGCAGCCGCCCACGGAGCGGTGTCCCTTGAGGCCGTCCATCCCCTTGGCCGTGGCCTCCTTGATGAACTGGGCCTCCAGCTCCGGGGTGGGCAGGTTGAAGGTGATGTTCATGTTGGAGCGGGAGCCGGGCTGGGCGTGGCCCCGGTAGAAATCAGTCGCGTCGATGGCGGCATAGAGGATGGCAGCCTTCTCTTTATTGATCTTCTCCATGGCCGCGACGCCCCCCAGTTTCTTGAGCCATTTCAGGACCAAGCCCACCACGTAGATGGAAAAACAGGGCGGGGTGTTGAACATGGAGCCATTGTCCGCGTGGGTCTTGTATTTCAGCATGGTGGGCAGGTTTTCCGGGGCGCGGTCCAGCAGATCCTCGCGGATGATGACCACCGTGACCCCGGCGGGGCCCATGTTTTTCTGGGCTCCGGCATAGACGATGCCGAAGGGGGTGATGTCGAACTCGCGGGAGAGGATGTCCGAGGACATGTCGGCGATGAGCATCTTCTCGCTCTTGGGCATGGTAGGAAATTGGGTGCCGTAGATGGTGTTGTTGGTGACGAAGTAGAGGTATTCCGATGCCGGATCAACGGTATAATCGGTATCCTTGGGCACATGGTTGAAGGTGGATTCCTCGCTGGAATAGGCTACCTGCACCTTGCCGAACAGCTTGGCCTCCTTGATCGCCTTCTTGGCCCAGACCCCGGTGTTGAGGTAGCTGGCGGTTTTGCCCTGGCCCAGCAGGTTCATGGGGATCATGGCGAACTGGGTGGAGGCGCCGCCCTGAAGGAAGAGCACCTTGTAGTTGGCCGGGATCTTCATCAACTCGCGGAGGTTTGCTTCGCACTCATCCACCACGGCGATGAAATCCTTGGAGCGGTGGCTCATCTCGATGAGGCCCATGCCCTTGTTGTTGAAGTTTACAATGTCCTTGGCAGCCTGGGCGAGAACCTCCTCGGGGAGGGTGGATGGTCCGGCGCTGAAGTTGTAAATTCTCTCGGGCATGATCTTCTCCTTTGTGGAATATATGGTATATAGATGTCGTATTCGTTGATAATGCTGGTTTTCC
>JAJZPC010000020.1 GCA_021811385.1 Deltaproteobacteria bacterium
CTGAAACTATGCCTCCCCGCTCTTTTCGTCAATCACATATGCGAACCCTTCCATTTTTTTGCAAAGCAGGGCATGATGGACAATCATGAAAAACCAACATCCCAGGCCGCATGGCCCAAACATCGACCCGGAAAAATGCACCGGCTGCGGTCTTTGCCTTACGGTCTGCCCGGACCAGACCCTGTCGCTGCTGGGCGGCAAGGCCGTGGTCAGCGGGGATCGCTGCATGGCCTGCGGGCATTGCCGGGCCATCTGTCCGGCTCATGCCATCACCGTGCCGGGCCTTGAGCACGAACCCATATTCAAAAGCTTCGTTCCGGACACCCGCTATCTGCCCCCCGGCCAGGGGGACACAGCCCAGCTGGTCCGGGTCATGCTCTCCCGCCGCTCCTGCCGCAACTACACAGACCGCGCCCTGGACCCGCGGCTGCTGGAAGATCTGGTTCGCATCGGCACATGCGCCCCCTCCGGCACCAACAGCCAGGGCTGGACCTTTACCATCCTGCCGCAGCGGCCGGCAGTGGAAAGGTTGGGCAATCTGGTTGGCGCCTTTTTCGCCAAGCTCAACCGCCAGGCGGCCAATCCCGTGCTGCGCGCCCTTCTCCGCCTGATGGGCAAACCGGCCCTGGCCAATTACCATCGCCGCTACCATGCCACCATTGCCCAGGGGCTGCGGGAATGGGCGGAGCAGGGTCGCGACCGGTTGTTCCACGGGGCATCCGCCGCCATCATCGTCGGCTCCCGGACGGGCTCCAGCTGTCCAAAGGAAGACGCCCTGCTGGCCACCCAAAATATCCTGCTCGCCGCCCACACCATGGGACTCGGTTCCTGCCTGATCGGCTTTGCCGTGGCGGCCATGGCCAAGGATCCGAAGATCCGGCACGCCCTGGGCATTCCCGCTGACGAAGCCATCCATGCCGTCATCGCCCTGGGCTATCCGGCCGAGCCGTACCAGCGGCTCACCGGCAGAAAGCCGCTGACCCCACGATATGTTGAGACAAAAATAAAAACATAACGCCAAGGCGCAGAGGCGCAAAAAACGGCTTGCGATACGGGACTAAAATTCTGCGCCGTTGCGCCTCTGCGTTAAAAATAGTCCGTAAGACCCACAAGAAGGAGCCCCATGGAACACCGGATCATCGAACTGGAAACCCGATTGGCCTTCCAGGAAATCGCCCTGGAAGAGCTGAACAGCGCCCTGATCAGTCAACAGGCCCAGCTTGACGCAGTGGAAAAGGAATGCAAACGATTGGCCGCCATGCTGGCCGAAAACCTTGCCCCCCGTGACACGGACCACCCATGACAGAGTTCACCCTCACCGTCGGGGCGCAAGCCTGCCTGCGCGGCGCCTCGCCCACCCTGGCCGAAGCGCTCAAGCAGCAGCTGACCATCGACAACCCCGAGTACCTTGAGGCCAAGAAATACAGCCGCTGGATGGGCAAGAAGCTCAAACCCCATCTCTATTTTTTCACGGAGCACAACGACAGCATCACCTTCCCCCGAGGCTACGCCAACCACGCCATCCTCCTGGCCCGAAAATTCATGCGCCAGGATCCCAGGATCATCGACCAGCGGCAGAGCTGCGCCCCGGTGGACTTCAAATTCCTCGGCGAGCTGCGGCCCTACCAGGAGGAGGCCATCAGCGCCATAACCCGGCACGACTTCGGGGTGCTTGAGGCAGGCACCGGTTCGGGCAAGACGATAATCGCCCTGGCGGTGATCGCCAAACGACGCCAGCCCACCCTGGTGCTGGTCCACACCAAGGAACTGCTCTACCAGTGGGTGGAACGAGCCAAGACCTTTTTGGGCGTGGAGGCGGGGATGATCGGCGACTCCCATTTCTCCCTGGCCCCCATCACCATCGCCATCGTCAACTCGGCCCGCAACCGGCTCTCCGAACTGCCCGCCCATTTCGGCCAGCTCTGCGTGGACGAGTGCCACCGGGTTCCGGCCTCGCTCTTCACCGAGGTGGTCTCTGCCTTTGACTGCCGCTATCTGCTTGGCCTTTCCGCCACCGCCTTCCGCCGGGACGGCCTGACCAAGCTGATCTATATCTCCCTGGGCGACCGGGCCTTCAAGGTGGAAACCCTCGACCTGCACGAAAGCGGCGCCGTACTCAAGCCGGAATACATCCAGCGTCCCACGGATTTCCGCTATGGCTACCGGGGCAACTACCAGGCCCTGATGAAGGCGCTGACCGGCAATGCACCCCGCAACCAGCTCATTGTCGCGGACATCCTCAAGGAGCGGTCCTCCTCGCCGGGCACCATCCTGGTGGTGAGCGACCGGGTCAAGCACTGCGAGGCCCTTGCCGTCATGCTCGAAAAACAGGGGTGCCCCAGCGCGGTGCTCACCGGAAAACTCCCGGCCGAGCAGCGTACCGGTCTGGTGGAATCCATCCGCCAGGGCGAGGTCAAGGTACTGATCTCCACGGTGCAGCTCATCGGCGAAGGCTTCGATTGCCCGGATCTCTCCACCCTGTTTCTCACCACTCCCATCAAGTTCACCGGCCGCCTCCTCCAGGTGGTGGGAAGGGTGCTGCGCCCGGCCCACGGCAAGCAGGCAAGGGTCTATGACTATGTCGATCCGGTGGGCGTGCTTTCCTCCTCGGCCCAGAGCCGCTGGCTCACCTTCCAGCAGGGGTAGCCTCTTCCCCCTTTGCAAATTCTTTTTCCCCGTGTTAGAAACACCTTTTTTTTGCGCGACAACGGCGCATGCCGTTTTGTGTCAATTGTGCGTTTTCGAGAAAACATGGAGAAGAGCAATGATCAAGAAGATTTCAACCGTGGCCCTGGCAACCCTGCTCTGCCTGCCCGCCCTGGCCAATGCCGGAGCAGGGAGCGGCAGTGACCGGGTGGCCGACCTGGAAAAACAGATGGCCGAGATGAACAAGGCGTTCAACGCCCAGATGCAGGCGATGAAGGAAGAAATCGCCGCGCTGAAGAGCAAGAATGCCGAGATGGGCAAGGAAGTGGCCTCCACCAGCGAAACCGTGAAAAACGGCCTCGATGCCGCCGAGTGGACCAAGAAGGTCGCCTTCGGCGGCCAGGTGGCCTTTCGCGGCTACAACGTCCAGAACGTCTGGGATTTCAACGACAATGACGACACCGACAACCTGGACCTGTTCCGGACCAAGGGCAGCCTCTGGACCGAGTTCAAGGCCAACGACGACGTCACCGGTCGTATCCAGATCACCAACCAGACCTGGGGCGAGGGCACCGGCGTTGGGGACAACACCGACAACAAGGTCTTCCTGGACAACGCCTACATCAACGTCAAGCACCTGATGAACCTCCCGGTGGAAGGCACCCTTGGCCGCCAAACCATGATCTACGGAACCGGTTTTGTCATCCTGGACGGCCAGTCCCAGTTCAGCTCCTCCTCCATCTACTTCGACGGGATCAAGCTCCGCTGGCACATCACCGACCAACTGATGCTGGACGGCTTCTACATGAAGGACCAGGAAAACAATCTGGCCAACAATGCAAACGGCAACGCGGGCGACGACCAGACCCTGTCCGGCTTCTACCTGACCAACACAAAATGCCCGATCACCGGGATGCAGCAGGAGCTGTATGCCTTGAACCGGCATGACGAGGCGATCAAGAAGGATATCTGGATGTACGGCGCCCGCCTCTCCGACACGCTGGCCAACGGCATCGACTACTCCCTGGAAGGTGCGATCCAGACCGGAGACGCCAACGCCACCCAGGACCAGGATGCCTGGGGCGCCAAGATGGAGGGTGGCTACACCTTCAAGTCTCTCGGCTGGAAACCCCGGATATCCCTCGGCTATGCCTTCATGAGCGGCGACGAGGCAAGCTCCGCCGGAGACAACGAACAATGGGACACCTTCTACGGCGGCTGGCCGCAGTGGGGCGATCTTCTGGCCTGGAAATACCTCAATATCGGGGCAGGCAACGCCCTGAACACTGTCTATGGCAGCTATGATGCGCAAAGCACCGTGGCAGGCGAGGCGGTCTACTCCAATCTCCGGATCGCCACCCTCGGCGCCGGCGCCAACCCCACGGACAAGCTGACCCTCGGCATCTCCTATTCCAAGCTGACCTTTGACGAAACCGCCCCCGGAATCGACGATGATTTCGGCGACTACTACCAGGCCACGGCCAAGTACCAGTACAACAAGCACCTGAGCTTCGGCCTCTATGCCGCCATGCTTGAGCCGGGTGACGCCTTTAAGACCATCACCCCCCAGGACAAGGCAACCGAAGCCACTTGGGAGGCTGAGTTCAAGTTCTAGCCGCCAAGGCTGGACGGATCACCCCGGGGCACCGCTTTTTTTGCCGCCCTTTTTTTCCGGCCACGCGGCCTTACATCCCCGGCCGGGGGCGATTGCAGCATCGTTGAAGGATGCGGAAATCCGTGGTAAATAGCCCCTGTTGTCCCGGATGCGATCCTGGCGCTGACGGTCTCCGCCTGAAAAGGCCATCCCGCGCAGCCAAGGCAAAAGCAACCGGTCATGGACAACCGCAACATCCGCAAGAGGGACACGGCATGAAGGTAAAACAGCTTGAGATCTTCCTGGAAAAAAAATCGGGGCGGCTTGCCGAGATCAGTCACACCCTGGCGGAAAACGCCATCAACATCCGGGCTCTGTCGCTTGCCGATTCCGCTGATTGCGGCATCCTCCGGTTGGTGGTGAACGATACCACCAAGGCCCAGCAGGTTTTGCAGGAAAACGGCTTCACCGTGGGCCTCACCGAGGTGCTGGCCATCGAGGTGCCGGACAAGCCCGGCGCCTTGGACTGCATCCTCCAGATGGCGGGCAAGGCCGGACTCAATGCGGAATATGTCTACGCTTTTTCCAAGAAGAGCGGCGAATCCGGCATGCTCCTGTTCCGTTTCGACGATCAGGACGCGGCGGCGGCTGTCTTCCGCAAGGCGGGCTGCCGGTTGTTGAGCGACGACGAGGTCCACTCCCTGTAAGCAAAAGGAACCTTATGGCTATCTCACAAAAAATGCTCGGTTTTGCGGAACGGGCCTCCTGGATCCGCAAGATGTTCGAGGAAGGCGGACGGCTCAAGGCCCAATACGGCGCGGATCAGGTCTGCGACTTCAGTCTCGGCAACCCGGATCTGCCGCCGCCCGCCCAGTATCAGGAGGCGGTGCGCAAGATTATTGCGGCGGAAACTCCGGGCAGCCACGGCTACATGGCCAACAACGGCTACCCCTTTGTCCGGGAGGCGGTGGCGCAGCAGATCTCCGCCGAACAGAGCATGGCCGTGGGCCAGGACGATATTGTGATGACCGTGGGCGCAGCCGGGGGTATCAACGTGGTGATGAAGGCGTTGCTCGACCCGGGCGACGAGGTGATCATCCTCGCCCCCTTCTTTGTCGAGTACAACTTCTATGTGGACAACCACGGCGGAGTCACGAAGATCGTCAACACCGCCCAGGATTTCAGCCTGGATCTTCCGGCCATCGAGGCAGCCATCACCCCAAAGACCAAAGCGATCATCATCAACAGCCCCAACAACCCCACCGGCCAGATCTACTCGGCCGCGGAGCTGGCCGGACTGGCGGAAGTGCTCAAAAAAGCCCCGCGGACCATCTACCTGATCAGCGACGAACCCTACCGCAAGATCGTTTACGACAACCACACCGTGCCCGGCATCTTTACCGCCTACCCCAACAGCATCATTGTTTCCTCCTATTCCAAGGATCTCTCCCTGCCCGGCGAGCGCATCGGCTACATCGCCGTGAACCCGGAGATCGAGGGCAAAGCCCAGCTCCTCGGGGCCATGACCCTGGCCAACCGGATCCTCGGTTTTGTCAATGCCCCGGCCCTGATGCAGCGGGTGGTGGCTGAGTTGCAGGGAGCCACGGTGGACACCAGTATCTATACCCGCCGCCGCGAGCTGTTCTGCAAGGTGCTTGCCGAGGCGGGCTACGAGTTTGTCCCGCCCAAGGGGGCCTTCTACATGTTTCCCAAATCGCCCATCGCTGACGATGCGAAATTCGTCGGGCTGCTGGCCGAGGAGAAGATCCTCGGCGTGCCGGGGAGGGGCTTCGGCATGGAAGGCTACTTCCGCCTCGCCTTCTGCGTGGAGGATGCGGTGATCAGCCGCTCCGCCGAAGGGTTTAAACGGGCATTGGCCAAGGCCAAGGCTCTAAAATAATCCCGTCATTCCGGCAGAAGCCGGAGGTAAGGGAGCGGAGCGAGACTCCGATCCAGTATCTTTTGGATAGTTCAAGAAGGGCTGGACACCGGTTTTCACCGGTGTGACGACTTTTTTGCATAACCCAACAATTACATCGAGGTTGCACACATGGGAGACGCACTGGCGCTACTCGCCCTGCTGGTTGGGCTGGAACTTGTCTTGGGGGTTGACAACATCCTGGTCATCTCGATTTTTGTCGGCCGTCTGCCTGCGGAAAGACGCCACTCCGCCCGGCTGGCCGGGCTAGCCTTCGCCATGATCGCCCGCATCGGCATGCTGGTCGCCCTGCTCGGCCTGGCCAATCTCACCAACACCGTGCTCCTGGATTTTTCCATCCGGGATCTGATCCTGATCTCCGGCGGGTTGTTCCTGCTCTTCAAGGCGGTGAAAGAGATCCACCACACGGTGGAGGCCAAGGAGGAAGGGGGCGGACCCGGCATGGTCATGGGCGGCTTTGCCGCGATCATCAGCCAGATCGTCCTGCTGGACATCGTCTTTTCCATCGACTCGGTGATCACCGCCATCGGCCTCACCGACCAGGTCTGGATCATCATCAGCTCGGTCATCGTCTCCTTCGTGGCCATCCTCTTTTTTTCCCGGCCCATCGGCGAATTCATCCTCCATCACCCGGCCATCAAGATCCTCGCCCTCTCCTTTTTGATCACCATCGGGGTGACCATCTTCATGGAGGGGCTGCACAAGCATGTGCCCAAGGGGTACATCTACCTGCCCATGGGCTTCGCCCTCATGGTCGAGATGCTGCAGATGCGCTATGAGCACAACCGCAAGAAACTCCTTGCCGCGGAGCAGGCGCGATAAATCCGACCCACCCCGAGGTTGACAAGCCGCCGGGGAAAATGCGATGATTTTTTAAGGCTTGCACCCTAATCCATCCTTCGCCACGGTAAGCGGGCGCGGGTAAAAATTACCGGGGAATGACGCACAAGGAGTCCGCGCATGGGTGACACCACCATCTTCCCCGCCCTCATCCAGAACGCCGCTCTGTTGCTGACCATGGCCTTCATCTACGACCTGCTGACCAGCCGTCACCGGGTCGGGCCGTGGCCTTTGCCGGTGCAGATGGTGGTCGGCTGCGCGCTCGGCTGCCTCGGCATCATCATCATGCTCTCTCCCTGGCGCTATGTGCCGGGCATCGTTTTCGACACCCGCTCGGTGCTGCTTGGCATCTCCGGCCTCTTTTTCGGCGTGGTGCCCACGGCCGTGGCCATGACAATGACCGCCGCCTTCCGTCTTTCCCAAGGTGGCGCCGCCGCCTGGGTCGGGGTCGCGGTGATTCTGACCACCGGCACCATCGGCATCGTCTGGCGCCAACGCCGCCGCCGGCCATTGGCAGACCTTTCCTGGCGTGAACTCTACCTCTTCGGACTCCTCATCCACCTGGACATGCTGGCCTTGATGCTCACCCTGCCGTGGCCGACGGGCATGCAGGTGCTTGCCCAAATCACCCTGCCGGTTCTGCTGATCTATCCCCTGGCCACTACCCTGCTGGGCGTGCTCATGGTCAATCGGCTGCGGCGGGAGAATTTCGATACCCAATTGCAAACCAGCGAAGAGCGGCTCCGTCTCGCCCTCATGGCCGCCAACCAGGGCCTCTACGATCTCAATGTCCAGACCGGCGAGACCAAGGTCAGTCCGGAGTACGCCACCATGCTCGGCTACGATCCGGCCGAATTCCACGAAACCAACGCCCGGTGGATCGACCGGCTGCACCCCGACGACCTCGATTCCGTGGCCGCCACCTATCGCGACTATATCGCCGGCAAGATCCCAGAATACCGGGTGGAATTCCGGCAGCGGACCAAAACAAACGACTGGAAGTGGATCCTCTCCCTCGGCAAGATAGTGGAATACGATGCCGCGGGCCTCCCCTTACGGATGGTCGGCACCCACACCGATATCACCGAACGCAAACAGGCGGAGGAGGCTCTGCGCGAAAGCGAGCAAAAGGCCCGCGCCATCTTCGATCTCTCCTTCGGCTTCATCGGCCTGTTGACTCCCGACGGCACGCTGTTGGATGCCAATCGCTCAGCCTTGGATTTTGCAGGGATTCAGTTGTCCGAAGTGGTAGGCAAACCATTCTGGGAAACCCCCTGGTGGTCGCATTCCCCGGAGATGCAAAATCGTATCCGGGCAGCGGTGCATGACGCCGCCGAGGGGAAACTGGTTCGCTCGGAAGCAACCCACCCCGCGCAAGACGGCTCGATCCATTTCATCGATTTCACCTTGAAACCGGTTGTGGATGAAACAGGCCGGGTCACGCTGCTCATCCCGGAAGGACGCGACATAACCGAACGCAAGCGGGCCGAAGAGTCGCAACTGCATCTCCACGAACAGCTGACCCAGGCCCAGAAGATGGAATCCGTCGGACGGCTGGCCGGCGGCGTGGCCCATGATTTCAACAACATGCTCAGCGTGATTCTGGGCAATGCGGAGATGGCCATGGTCCAGGTGGACCAGACGCAACCGATACACAGCCACCTTGAGGAAATCCGCACGGCCGGCAAGCGCGCCGCCAATCTCACCCGGCAACTGCTGGCCTTTGCCCGCAAGCAGACGGTCGTCCCCAAGGTGCTCTACCTGAACGAGACCGTGGAAGGCATGCTCAAGATGCTCCGGCGGCTCATCGGCGAGGACATCGATCTGGCCTGGCTGCCCGGAACAGGCCTGTGGCCGGTCAAGGTGGACCCCTCCCAGGTCGACCAGATTCTGGCCAATCTTTGCGTCAACGCCCGGGATGCCATCGCGGGCGTCGGCAAGCTCACCATCGAAACAGGCAACGCCGCCTTTGACGAGGCTTGCGGCACGGGACATGCGGGATTCCCTTCAGGAGAGTTCGTGCTGCTGGCCATAAGCGACAATGGCTGCGGCCTGGCCAAGGAAACCCTGGAACACATCTTCGAACCGTTCTTCACCACCAAGGAGATGGGCCATGGCACCGGGTTGGGACTGGCCACGGTGTACGGCATCGTCAAGCAGAACAACGGCTTCATCAATGTCTATAGCGAACCCGGCACGGGCACGACCTTCAAGATCTATCTTCCCCGGCACACAGGACAAGCCTCCGGGACCGAAACGGCAATCCCGGCCGCAATCCCCAAGGGCCAGGGGGAGACAGTACTTCTGGTGGAGGATGAGCCGACGATCCTGGAAATGACCCAAAAGATCCTCGAAATGCAGGGGTATGCCGCGCTGGCCGCAAGCACCCCGGACGAGGCCATCCGTCTGGCCGAGGAATACCCCGGCGTGATTCATCTCCTCATGACCGACGTGGTGATGCCGAAGATGAACGGCCGGGATCTGGCCAAGCGGCTTTGCCCGACTCGGCCTGCGATGAAATGCCTGTTCATGTCCGGCTACACGGCCGATGTCATCGGCCGCCATGGCGTGCTGGACGAGGGGGTTCAATTCATCCAGAAACCATTCTCGACACAGGATCTGGCGATCAAGCTCAGGGCGGTGTTGGACGATCAAGACAAAGGAGTCTCCAGCCCATGAAAAGCTTTCGCAAGGAACTTCTCTTCAATGTCCCCGGCCGCCGCGCCTTTATCAACATCACCCCGCAGGTGACGGAATGTCTGCGCGAATCCGGGATCCGGGAGGGGTTGGCCCTGGTCAATGCCATGCACATCACCGCCTCGGTCTTCATCAATGACGACGAGCCGGGACTGCACCACGACTACGAGGTCTGGCTGGAAAAACTCGCCCCGCACGCGCCGGTTTCCCAATACCGACATAACGGCTACGAAGACAACGGTGACGCCCATCTGAAACGGCAGGTCATGGGAAGGGAGGTTGTGGTGGCCGTAACGGAGGGCGCCCTCGACTTCGGTCCTTGGGAGCGGATTTTCTACGGTGAGTTTGACGGCGGCCGTCCCAAAAGGGTGCTGGTAAAAATCATCGGGGAATAGGTGGCCGGATTGCCGGAAAGAGCGCTTACCATCCCCAATCTGCTCAGCATCCTGCGCATCCTCCTTGCCCCCATGCTTGTGGTTGCTGCCGCGGCGGGCCAGGCAGGGCTCTTTCTTTTCCTCTTCATCCTCTCCCTTACAAGCGATGCCCTGGACGGCTTTCTGGCCAGACGCCTGGGCCAGGTCTCCGCATGGGGCGCCCAGCTCGACAGCTGGGGCGATCTTGCCACCTATCTTGCCGCACCGATCGGGGCATGGCTGCTCTGGCCATCCCTTGTCCGGAGGGAGCAACCCTTTATCCTCCTCGGCTTGGCCGGATTTCTGCTCCCGATTTTTCTGGGCTTTTGTAAATTCGGCCGCCTCACCAGCTACCACACGAGGGCGGCGCGGATAGCCGCAATCCTCCTGGGTCTTGCCACCCCCCTGCTCCTTGTGGGCGGCCCTCCCTACCCCTTCCGCCTGGCCATGCTCATCTTCCTGCTGGCCGAGGTGGAGGAGGTGGCGATCACCCTGCGCCTCAAACGCTGGCGGGCAAACATCCCGAGCTTTCGGCACTGTTGCCGGTTGCCGCCGGAATAAAAAATCCGGAAGCCAAAAAAATTCCCACCGCACCAAATTGAACAGCCCTGTTCGCAATGAGCAAACAGGGCTGCAATCTTCAACCTGGTTGGAACAGCATCAACGGCCGCGGCCGCCACGCGGTCCCATGCCTCCGCCGCCGGGGCCCATCCCCCCTCCGCCCATCGGCATCTCCTCGGGCAGGGTAACGCCCCGCTCCTTGGCCCGCTCCTGCATGCGATCGTGATTCTCCTTGCGGATCCGTTCGCGCTCCTCAACGGTTTTCGCGGCCCGCATCTTGGCGCGATGTTCGGCCAGCTCCTGCGGCGTCATCAATTGGCTGCCGTAAACCTGCTCCTGGGTTTGGGCCTGCGCCTGGGTGGTGACCTGATCAGCCGCCAGGGCGAACCCGGCGACCAACAGGATTGCCCCGGCCAATCCCCAAACGAGCACAAGTTGTTTTTTCATGATTGCCCCTCCCTTAAGTGTGGGTTGTTCAGAACGGAGGTGGCAAAACGCCACGATCCGCAGCCTTGCGCAATGGGCGATAAAACAATATTATGCGGCCGGTGTTCCTGAAAGTCAAGCTCTGCCGCGGACGCCGGCCCACCCTCAAAACGGAACGAAAACCAGGAACAGCCATGACACAACTCCCCATCCATGAGGTTCTGCCGGAGCTGCGGGCACAACTGGCAAACCACGAGGCGGTGGTTCTTTCCGCCCCGCCCGGCTCGGGCAAGACCACGGTGGCGCCCCTGGCCCTGCTTGGCGAGCCCTGGCTGGCGGGAAGGACCATCCTGATCCTGGAACCGCGCAGACTGGCCGCCCGGCTGGCCGCCGGTTTCATGGCCGGGCAACTGGACGAGGAGGTCGGAAAGACCGTGGGCTATCGGGTCCGTTTCGAAACAAAGGTCTCCCCGACAACCAGGGTGGAGGTTGTCACCGAAGGGGTGCTCACCCGGAGGATGCAGGACGATCCCGAGCTGGCCGGAGTGGGGCTGGTCATCTTCGACGAGTTCCACGAACGCAACCTGCAGGGGGATCTGGCCCTGGCCCTCTGCCTGGATGTGATGGGGGGGCTGCGGGATGATCTCAAGCTTCTGATCATGTCCGCCACCCTGGACACCGAAGGGGTCAGCCGGCTGCTCGGCAATGCCCCGGTGGTATTGGGCACGGGGAGGAGTTATCCCGTGGAGGTGGAATACTCCAAGGGCGGACAGCTGCTCCAGCCCCATCCCCGCGAGATCGCCAAACAGATGGCCGCAGCCATCCACAGGGCGCTCACCGAGCAGCCCGGCGATATCCTGGCCTTTCTCCCCGGAGGCGCGGAGATCCGATACACCCAGGCGCTGCTTTCCTCCGCCCTGCCGCCGGTCGAAATCGCCATCCATCCCCTGTACGGCGACATGAGCCTTGCCGCCCAGACCGCCGCGGTGCAGCCCGACCGGCAGGGACGGCGGCGCATCATCCTGGCCACTCCCATTGCCGAAACCAGCGTCACCATCGAGGGCATCCACACCGTGGTGGACAGCGGCTGGAAACGGAGCCCGCAGTTCGACCCCAACAGCGGCTTGAGTCGCCTCACCACCCAACGCATCTCGCACGCTTCGGCCACCCAGCGCGCCGGCCGGGCCGGACGCCTTGGCCCGGGCCACTGTTACCGGCTGTGGAGCATGGGCGAGGATCACGGCCTCAAGCCCTTTGACCCGCCGGAGATCATGGCTGCCGACCTGAGCCAGCTGGTCCTGGACCTGGCCCGCTGGGGGGTGCATGATCCCGGCTCCCTGCGCTGGCTCGATCCGCCGCCGGCCGGGCATTTTTCCCAGGCGCAATCGGTGTTGCTACCCCTTGGCGCCCTGGACCACCAGGGACGCATCACCCCCCTGGGCAAAAAAATGGCCGCGCTCTCCACCCATCCCCGTCTTGGCCACATGCTGCTGGCGGCTGCGGAACATGACGCAACCGATCTGGCCTCCGACCTTGCCGCCCTGCTCTCGGAGCGGGACATCATCAAGGGGCGGGACCGCTCGGCGGATATCGAGGACCGGCTCCACGCCCTGAACGCCTTCCGCACCGATGGCCCGGTCGCGGCCAGAGCCCTGGAGGCGGACACCGATGGTTGCCGCAGGGTGATTCAGACCAGCAGGCAGCTCCGGGAGCAGCTGCCCAAATCCGCCCGAAAAAAAGATGGGCACACAACGGCGGCGGCGAGCCCCGGCGAACTCCTGGCCCTGGCCTTCCCCGACCGGATCGGGCAGCGGAGGGGTGAGGGGAGGGGCCAATACAAGCTGACCTCCGGCCGGGGGGCGGTTCTCCCTGCCCACGACCGTCTCGCCGGCCACGAATATCTGGCCGTGGCCGAACTGGATGCGGGCAAAATCGAAGGCCGCATCTTTCTCGCCGCGCCCCTATCCAAGGAAGCCCTGGTCTCCCTGTTCCCTAACCGGCTGCAGCGGCAGGAAAAGGTCTTCTGGGATGAACAGAGCGGGATGGTGAAGGCGCAACGTCTCCTGCTCCTGGACGAGCTTGTCCTGGAGGCCGCCCCTCTGGCAAAGCCCTCTGCCGAGGCGGTGCAGGCTGCCCTGCTCTCCGCCATCCGCAGCCTTGGCCTTACCATCCTGCCCTGGAACGACAAGGCCAGGGAATTGCAGGCGCGTATGGAAAGCATGCGTGTCTGGCAGCCGGAAGCGGGTTGGCCCGATGTCTCCGATGCATGCCTGCTCGAAACCCTTGAGCAATGGCTGGCGCCCTACCTCACCGGAATGCGGAGCGTGGAACAGCTCAAGAAACTCGACCTCTTCGCCATCCTTGCCGCCCGGCTCGACTGGCAGCAGCAGAGCCGGCTGGACCGGGAAGCGCCGACCCACCTCACGGTGCCCAGCGGCTCCAGGGTGAAGCTGCGCTACACCCCCGGCGAGCCGCCGGTGCTGACGGTGCGCCTCCAGGAGATGTTCGGACTGGCCGACACCCCGAGGGTCTGCAACAACATGGTGGAGGTACTGCTCCATCTCCTCTCCCCGGCCCAGCGGCCCATGCAGATCACCCAGGATCTGCGCGGCTTCTGGGAAGGGGCCTACCATGAGGTGAAAAAGGAGCTCCGGGGCCGCTACCCCAAGCACCACTGGCCGGACGATCCCTGGCAGGCACAGCCCACCAGTCGGATCAAACCGAGGAAATAGAGAAACGCCGAGCGCTGCGAATCCTGCGGGCTTTTCGAGCCCCGCATGGTACAATAGCGCCCGAAAAACGCGGCATTGTCCGACCAAGAACTTGAACAGAGGGCTCCCCTCCCTCGCCGTTGTCACTGCTGACGGGAGGGGCTGGGGGGTGGGTGAACTTGCCGACAGCCTCACCATATGCACCCTCCCGCAGGGGGGAGAGGGAACTTCTATCACATCCAAAAGGAGCTACTCATCATGGAGCTTGAGGTTCCGGTCATCGGCATACTGCGGGGGGTGGAGGGTGATTTCTTCGGCGAGGTGATGCAGGTCTCCTTTGCCGCAGGGCTTACGGCCATGGAAGTCACCATGAACACCCCGGGCGCCGAGGAGATCGTCGCCGACTACCGGCCCGCCGTGCCCGGCGGCAAGCTGCTGGGCATGGGCACCATCCGCAACCTCGAGGAAGCGAGGCGGGGCGTGGGCGCCGGGGCCATGTTTCTCGTTACCCCCAATCTGGACACCAGGGTGATCGAGTATGCCAAAAAGGAAGGGGTTCCCATTGTCGCCGGGGCGCTGACCCCCACCGAGGTGTACAGTGCCTGGGCCGCCGGCGCCGATCTGATCAAGGTCTTCCCCTGCGGCGCCATGGGCGGCCCCCAGTACATCAAGGATCTGCTCGGACCTTTCGATCACCTCCGGTTCGTCGCCGTGGGCGGGGTGACCCTTGCCAACCTCCCGGAATATTTCGGGGCGGGCGCAGCGGCGGTGGGCGTATCCACCAGCCTTTTCGGCGGCAAGGCGTTGCGGGAGAAGAACCTCGACCAGATCGGGCAAAACGTAAAAAATTTCATTGAGCATTGCCCCAGGGGCAAAGATCGGGTATGATCCCTTCCTTTACTTGCTAAAGTTACGTCTTTTTCAAGGAGACTTTCCCATGTTCAGACCGGAAATCAAGGTTATCGACTGTACTGTCCGCGACGGCGGCTTGATGAACAAATGGCAGTTTGACGACAAGTTCGTCCGCGCTGTCTATCAGGGGCTGAGCGAGGCCGGGGTCGACTACATGGAGATCGGTTACCTCAGCTCCGAATCCGCTTTTTCCCGCACCGAGGTCGGCCCCTGGAAATTCTGCGCCGAGGATGATCTGCTGCGCATCATCGGGGAGAGCGAAAAAAAGATCAAGTTCTCGGCCATGGCCGACATCGGCCGCATCGACTACAACGATATCCGCCCCAAAAAGGAGAGCGTGCTCGACATGGTGCGGGTAGCCTGCTACGTCCACCAGATCGACAAGGCCATCGCCTTGGCCCACCACTGCCAGGACAAGGGCTACGAAACGACGATCAATCTGATGGCCGTCTCCACCGTGGGCCCACGGGAGCTGGAAGAAGGGCTGGACGACCTGGCGAAAAGCCGGGTGCCGATCATCTATCTGGTGGACAGCTTCGGCGCCTTCTACCAGGAAGACATCGAGCTGCTGGCCAAAAAATACATGGAACGGCTGCCGGGAAAAATCATCGGCATCCATGCCCACAACAACCAGCAGCTGGCCTTTGCCAACACCATCTCCTCGGTGATCTGCGGAATCAACTACCTGGACGCCACCCTGTACGGCATGGGGCGCGGCGCGGGTAACTGCCCCACGGAACTGCTGCTCTCCTTTCTCAAAAATCCCAAGTTCAATGTGCGCCCGCTCATCAAGGTCATCGAAGAGGAGATTCTCCCCTGGCGGGAAAAGATCGACTGGGGCTATTTCATCCCCTACATGGTCGGCGGCGTTATGAACCAGCATCCCAAAGCGGCCATGGCCTGCATGGAATCCGACAAGAAAAACCAGATCACCGAATTCTACGACCAGATGACCAGCGCTGCCGCTATCTGAGTTTTTTCAGGGAAACGAGTTTCAGACAAGGCAGCCTCGCAATGGGGCTGCCTTTTTTCGTTGCACGCAGCCAGAGGAGGCCGACATGGGAACCGATGGGATTGTGCTTACGGAAGAGGACATCACCGGGATCACAGCGGATGCCATAGTGAACGCCGCGAATAATTCCCTCCTTGGCGGCGGCGGGGTTGACGGCGCCATCCACCGGGCGGCCGGGCCGGAGTTGCTTGCCCAATGCCGGACCCTGGGCGGCTGTCCCACGGGCGAGGCCAGGATAACCAAGGGCTACAATCTGCCGGCCGCCTGGGTCATCCACACGGTGGGGCCGGTCTGGCGCGGCGGAAGCCAAGGGGAACCGGAACTGCTGGCCCGCTGCTACCGGAGCTGTTTTTCCCTTGCCCGGGACTACGGCATCAGGACCATCGCCTTTCCCGCGATCAGCACCGGGGTCTATGGCTATCCCAAGGAAGAGGCTGCCCGCATTGCCGTGCACGAGGCGCGCCTGGCCCTGGCTGAGAACGAAACCCTCGCCGGCATCCTCTTTGTCTGTTTCAACAGCGCCACACGGCTGGCGTACGAGAAAGCCCTGGCAGAGGCCTAATCCTCCGCCTTCGCGACAACCTCCAAGACCTCTCCGGCAAACTCCACCAGATCTCCGGCCACCAGCTGGCGGCCTCGGCGGGTTTCCACCTCGCCGTTGACCTTTGCCTCGCCCTCCTGGATCCGGAGCTTGCCTTCGCCGCCGGTCTCAACCACCCCGGCCAGTTTGAGCAACTGACCAAGCCGGATGACCCCGTCGCGCACCGCCACCTGTTGTCTGCCCATCCTCTATCTTCCTCTAGTTAAAACGGCGGAGCGATGGTCACCAGAATCCGCATATCGGTATGCGCCCGGACGCCATGGGGTTCGCTGATATCGCAGAGCAACAGGTCGCCCGCCTGCGCCGCAATGGCCTGTTCATCCTTACCCAGAAAATCCCCTGTTCCCTCCAGCACCTGAATGGAGAGCTGGCCTTCCACCCCGTGGGAATGCACCGGAAAGACCTGCCCGGCGCTGAGATTGAAATTCAGGATCCGAAACCAGGGTGAATCGTGGATCAATACCCTTTTTACGCTCCGGCTGTCAAAAATTCTGGTCTCGACAAGACTTTTTTTCTCCATCATCACACCACCTCCCGTGGGCAGATTGAATAGATCTCTTGCCTCCATCATACGAAACCCGACAACTCTTTTCCTTGACCTGAATCAACATCCTCGCGATGCATCACAAAAAAAAGCCGCCATACGAGATTCGCATGGCGGCAGTCGGACTTTTTTGGGGCTGTTGATTACTTGCCGGCAACGCCCTTCTTTTTGGCCGGGGTCTGGCCGGCGGACTCTTTCAACCGCGCCTCCCAATCCTCTTCCGAGGAAGCAGAGCCGGGAACCAACCGCAGCTCTTGCTGGCTCCGGGATTTGATCTCCCCGTTGAGCACGGCGCCGGACTCCACCGCCAAATCCATGGTCTCGACCTTGCCCTCGATAAAGCCGCTTTTCACCACATAGAGCTTCTGAACATTGACAGTGCCCTCAACCCGGCCCGAGCAGACAAAGGTGTTGACCACGATGTCCCCGGTTATCGTCCCGGTTTCCCCGAGAATGAGATACTCGCCGCGGATATTTCCATCGGCCTTGCCGTCGAGCCGCAGCTTGCCCTTGAACGCGATATCGCCGACCAGCTGCATATCCGCGCCGATCACACTGGTAATCGTCTCCGCCTTTGTCTCTCCGATGCCCTGCCTGTTGAAAAAACCCATGCCGATCACCTGCCGCGGATTGCCTGAAGAATCTTACTCCGGACGAGAACTCCGGCGCTGCATCGTTGGTCCATTGCCGCGGCCTATTTCGGCGACACTGCCGCGGCGCGTTGATTCACCTGGATAAATTTGACCGGATCGATCAATTTGTTCCGGTATTTGACTTCATAATGCAGATGGGATCCCGTGCTTCTCCCGGAATTGCCCATCAGCCCGATGACCTGCCCCCTGGCCACGGGGTCGCCGGATTTGACAAAATCCTTCTGAAGATGGAGATAACTGGTCTGGAATTTGCTGCCGTGATCGATGGTGACAAAATTGCCGTGGCCGTTGTCATAGCCATTGGCAACGACAACGCCGTCGGCAGGGGCAACGATCTTGGTGCCGGGATTGTTTCTGATATCAACCCCGCTGTGGAAGGCCGGTTCCCCGTTGATGGGATCAAACCTCCCCCCGAACCGGGAGGTAATGACTCCGCGAACCGGCGGCCCCAGAGGCACGGACTGGATGGTATCCAGGTATTTATCCACCTTCAGGGTAAGACCTTGGTAGGAATCCTGCGGCAGCCGGGTAAACGGTCCGCCCGCGCCCTTCGCGCTCTCATGCACCTCAAGATTTACCCCCACCGAGGCGAGGATCGCTTCGATGACCTGGCTCTTCTTTTTCAGGTCGGTCAGGGCGGCATCCAGCATGACCTGCTGCTCCTGCTCCTGGCTGGCGGTCCGGGCCTGCATCCTGGCGTTCGCGGCGACGGTGACGGCGAGATCCTTTTGCAATGCCGCAACCCGCTGGCGCAGAACGATATTCTCTCCCGAGGAAAACCAGCCGAACCCGCTGCCGAAGACGAGAAAACAACAGAACCCAAGCACCATCTTGATGGTGCTTTTGGAGACAACAAACGATCGGATTTGCCCCCGTTCGCCGGTCACAATAAAATGCAGCTGTTTATCCATGCAGCAGAGGCCCCCTCTCGTTTGCGGTCCGGCTGTCAAAGTACCCCGCGCCCGCTCTCCCACTTAGAGCTTGTCCGTGAATAAACCCCTAGGCGCGCAACACTATCTCCTCAATACAGAAGGATAATTCGTTGATACTTCCAAAAAGAGTAACAGGAATACGACAGGCAAACCAGATTTTTTTTGCTCTCTTTCAAGAGAGTATCCGCAACCCTTTCTGCCCCTTGCCTTTGCCGGATTATTTTTTTGTCTCTTGTCTCTTGGCCGGAAAAACGCTATGCATATTTCAGATACGTGATCTCTCCTTCCGTGCTCCTCTTTCCCTTGCTAAAGATCCATGCACAAATCAAAACGTCCCCCCCGGCAAGCGGGCAGCACCGCCAAGGCCACGAAAAAAAGAGCAGGGACGCAGCCCATCCGCAAACTGACGGCCGGCGACGACCTCGGCGTTCTCTTCTCCCAGGATCCGGAAGACACCACCCCGCACAGCTTCGCCGGCGCCCTGGCAACCGGGATTCCCGCCACGACCCTTGCGGAAATTCTCACGGAAAAGGAAGAGCTGCCGACCCCGGCCCAATCGCTCCAGGCGGCGATACGAAAATCCCCCCCGCCCCAGGATCGGCTTGATCTCCACGGCTGCACCGGTCCCGAGGCGGAAATAAAGACGGAGAATTTCTTGACTAGGGCCCGGCGCAATCACCTGAAAACCGTCCTGATCATAACCGGCAAGGGACTCCACTCACCGGAAGGCTCCGTGCTCAAGGACGTCATCGAGGCCCGGCTCAAGATCATGAAAAACGACGGATCGATCCTCGCCTATCTCTGGGAAAAAAAGGACCGGGAAAAAAGCGGGGCACTGCTCGTCTATCTGCCCTGAACTCCAACCAGAAGGATCCTTGCCATGCCCCTCCATCACGTCGCTGTTTTCAACCCCTTCCCCTTTGTCCTCGGCCAGAGGATTCATATTGCCGGGGGACCGCGCAGCGGCGACTGGCAGGTGATCGGCCTGAGCGAACGCAAAGTCCGGCTCGGATGCCCGGTTTCCGGCCGGGAGGTGGAATGGGACCGCTTCTGCTATCTTGCCGAAACCCGCGAGCAGGAATGGCCCATACCCCGTTGACTTTTTCCATACCCCTCCCTTGACTTGGATGCAGCCGGAATTATATTCCCTGACAGCATTCGGGCCTTGCGCCCGAAGGAACAACAAGCGGGCAATCCGCAACGAGGACATCCATGGGAAACACGATGAAAACAGGCATGCTGATGGCGGCCCTGACCGCCCTCTTCATGGTGGCAGGCCAGGCCATGGGCGGCCAGGGCGGCATGACCGTGGCCCTGCTCATGGCCGTGGGGATGAATTTCTTCGCCTACTGGTTCAGCGACAAGCTGGCCCTGAAGATGGGCGGGGCCAGGGAGATCGAGCAAAGCGAGGCGCCGGTGCTGCATGGACTGGTTGCCGGGCTTGCCACGCGGGCCGGATTGCCCAAGCCCCGCGTTTACATCATTGACAGCGACACCCCCAACGCCTTTGCCACGGGAAGAAACCCGGCCCATGCCGCCGTTGCCGTGACGCGGGGGTTGATGAACATCCTGACCCGCGAGGAACTGGAAGGCGTTCTCGCCCATGAACTGGCCCATATCAAGAACCGGGACATCCTGATCAGCTCCATGGCCGCGGTCATGGCCGGAGCCATCAGCTCCCTTGCCACCATGACCCAATGGGCCATGCTCTTCGGCATGGGGAGAAGCTCGGACGACGAAGACAGCGGCGGCGGAATGCTCGGCGCCATCGTGATGATGATCATCGCCCCCATTGCTGCGGCCCTGATTCAGATGGCCATCTCCCGCAGCCGCGAATACCTGGCCGACGCCACCGGCGCCCAAATCTGCGGCCACCCGGCCTCCCTGGCCAGCGCCCTTCAGCGGCTGGATGACTCCAACCACCGTCACCCCATGGAGGTCAACCCGGCCACGGCCCAGATGTACATCGTCAACCCGCTCTCCGCCGGGGCCATGGCCGGCCTGTTCAGCACCCATCCGCCCATGCGGGAACGGATCCGGCGGCTTCTCGCCGCCGGTTGAGCCATGCCCCACACTTCCTCCATCACCACCATTCTCTTCGACTATGGCGGAGTCCTGGCCGAAGAGGGTTTCACCCTCGGGCTTGCGGTCATCGCCGAGGAAAACAGCCTCGACCCGGCCCCCTTTTTCCGGACCGCCGTCGAAACCATCTACGAATGCGGCTACGTGACGGGCAAGTCAACGGAACAGGCCTACTGGCAGCTGCTCCGCGACCAAACCGGCATCAGAGGCGAGGACCAGGCGCTGACCGAGACCATCCTCAGCCGTTTCACCTTGCGGCCCAAGATGCTTGCCACGGTCCGCGCCCTTAGGGATCACGGGCTGAACCCGGTCATCCTCAGCGACCAGACCGACTGGCTTGATCGCCTCAACCAGCGGCAGCCGTTTTTCCAGGAATTCACCCGGGTCTTCAACAGCTTTCATCTCGGAAAAACCAAACGCGAGCCCAGCCTGTTCACCGACATCCTCGCAACCCTCAAGGTAGAGCCCCAACGCGCCCTGTTTGTGGATGACAACCCGGGTCACATCGAGAGGGCAACACTCCTTGGCCTGCAAACCCACCTGTTCGAGAACGAGGAGCTGTTTTTCACCGACCTTGCCCGGCGAGGCCTTGCCTGAGCCGGAGCGGAAAACCATCTGACAAGAGGAGCACAACGGGGTGCTGGATCACAAGAAACTCGCCGTCATCCATATTGTCAAAAAAGAGCTGGGCGCAAGCGACGAGGAATACCGCGACACCCTGGAAAAGGTGGCGGGGGTCCGCTCGGCCAAGGATCTGGACGATGCCGGGTTCCAGAGGCTCATGCGCTATTTTGCCAGAAGCGGCCATTATCGCGCCGACCGGGAGGGCATCACCTTCCGGCAGAGGATGTACATCAAGCATCTTGTGGAAGATCTTGCCTGGGATGCGACGCATTGCGCCAATTTCCTGAAGAAATACTACAAGACCGCCGAGCTGGACACTCTTTCCAAAAAAGAGGCCGGCAAGGTGATCGAATCACTGAAGCATATCCTGGCGGGACGAAAAAAATGGGAAGGGAAGGAAAGCAATGACAGCATTCAAGGATGAATGGGATCTGGGCATGGCGCTCCAGGTTCTGCACAGTGAAACCGTGGACAGCAAGATTTGGAGCGAAGCGGTGAAATGGCTCTTTCTCTTCGGCCCCCCGCAAATTCGGGAGATGATCAGCCAGGCCTCAAGCATGGCAACCGGAGAATTCTTCCCGGAACTTTCCCCCATCGGCTACACCGACGAAGGGGAACCCCTGTACGACATCAAAAAACTTGCCGAGAGCCTGGGGATGAGCGAAGAGGAGGCCTTGGCCAAGATGGCGGAACTGGAAGCGGAGCACGATATCCAGAGCCTGTATGACCCGTCACGGGCGCATAAGGTCCAGTAGATCAGAACACGATCCCGCCCCGCCGCCTGTCCCTGGCGAAAATCCGGTCCAGGGAGAGCATGCCCCCGCCCCGCACAACAAGGGCCAGGGCAATCCCCAGCACCAGGATATGGTATTCATACCCCTCCCCCTGCTGTTGCCCGAACCAATTCATGAAAAAACCATACTGCAGGTGGTTCATCTTCAGACAGACGGCGATGGCCGCGCCGATGGCCAGGGCCCAAACCCTGGTAAAAAGGCCGAGCACCAGCAACAGAGAACCGAACACCTCGGAAACCATCAGGAGCATAATGGCCCAGAACGGAAAACCCATGGCGGAAAAGGCCGTGACCGTTGCGCTGTATCCGGATCCTCCGAACCAGCCGAAAACCTTTTGCATCCCGTGGGGAAAGATCACCACCCCCAGGGCCAGACGGATCAGGAATTGGGCAGGGCTGTTATCTGTCGCGGCCAGGAGTTTCAGCATCTAAATAACCTCTCAAAAGAACCAGTTGCACGTGCAATACCCAGCTGCCTTCGGGATAGAGATTCCCGTACACAACTCCAAGCAATGACGCAATTTTTTAATATATCAATTCAACACCGGAATTTCCAGTTGAAAAACACTTGCCCGCATTGTCAAACACAGTTATTTCACACAATGGGCATGGCGTTTTATTTTTTTTTCAGGTAAGTTGAAAAAGTTCCCACAAGGAGCGAAAACGCAACGGATGCCGGGCGTCGCCGTGCCATGCCTCCCCTCTTTCCGGGCCGGAATTCAACCGCGTTTTCGCAGGGGAAAATCTTCATCGATCAGTCAGTTGCCGGATCCCGGATGACGACACAGTGAACCACGAGGAGAGAACATTGAACGCCCAATACCGTTATTTTTTTCTGCCCTTGACCATATTGCTTTTTCTTGTAGCCGGTTGCGGCATGATGACAGAGGCGACAGACACCCAGGAAAAAGCGCCCGCGGGCGAGGGGACCAGGGTCACCGGCGCGGAACTGATCGAACTGCTCTCCGACAACACCATTTCCATCCAGGAATATGGCGACACCGCGACCATCGAGATGTATGCCAATGGCAAAATGTACGCGGTGAAAAGCAAGACGGAAAAGAATGAGGGGGTATGGTCAACGGAAGACGACAGGCTCTGCCTCCAGTTCAAACGTTGGGGCTTTGGCGAGCAGATCTGCTACACGGTGTTCCGTAAGGGCGAGGAGTATCACCTCTATACCTCCACCGGGATAAAATCGAGCTATTTCACCATAACAAAAGGCGTCAAACGGGGGCAGGCAGGCAAAAGCGCGGCAGGCGCCCAGAAACAGCCAAGCAGGCGGGCCACCGCCACCACCTCCCCCGATGTGGTAATCGAAGAGCCGGCCGCGGCGCCACCCGTATCCACGCCGACAATCCAGGAAACGTACCAGACCTCCAGCCCTCAGGCAGCCAGCCGGGATCTGGGCATGATCTACCGCGGCATGAGCCAGAACTGCCCGGGCTGTAACCTGCAGGGCGCCAATCTGGCCGAAGCCAGCCTGATGCGGGCCAACCTGGCCGGGGCCAATCTGAGCAACGCCACCATGGTCAAGGCCAATCTCAAATGGGCAAACCTGAAGGGCGCCAATCTGACGAGCGCGGATCTTTCCGGGGCAAACCTGGCCGGGGCCGACCTGGCCGGAGCCAATCTGGAACGGGCCGATCTGACCGGGGCCAACCTGGAACAGGCCAATCTCCGGGGGGCCACGATCACCGGCGCCATCGGCCTTGACCTGAAAAAGGCCATCCGGTAACAGCCCGCATCATCTCCCGCACGAAAGGCAACCCGGTTTGGCTTTAGCCGGGTTGCTTCTTTTCTCTCTCCGGCCCCGAAGGGTCACTATCCCACACCTGCACTTTCGCGGAAAGAATGAAGAACAACCCCTTCTTCCCCGTTTCCTGTGTCTCTGCTGCCCGTCCTTATCGCGGCACAGACTGAATAATTCCCGGCTTGCTCCCCTTTTCCTTCGGGGAAGAATCGTTCGGCGTGGGGCAGTGATGCGCATCGCACAGGATATCCAGCTGGGGATCATAGAGTTCGGTGCGAACCTCCATGCTCCCGAGGAGGGTGTGGAACAGGTTGTCCTGGGAGAGTTCCCGCCCGGCCTGTTGCCTGAGTATATCCCTATTGATTTCAAATCCCGCGCCAAACCACATGATGGCCCCGATATGCGTCTGGGCCTTCGGGGCCAGCAGGTAGGGCATGCCATGCAGGTAGACCCCCAATTCACCGAGGGATTCGCCATGGTCGCTCATGTAGATCATGGCGGTTTCGAAGCGCTTATCATTTTGTTTGAGCAGGGTAATGACCTTGCTCAAGAAGTAGTCCGTATAGAGGATGGCGTTATCGTAAGCATTACCTATCTCCTCGGTGCTGCACTTATCGAGTTCATTCGTCCGGCAGGTCGGGGTAAAGCGTTCAAAGGCCTTGGGATATCTCTTGTAATAGGCTGGGCCATGGTTGCCCATCTGATGGAGGACGATCAGGATATCCCCCTTCTTATGCGCATCGATATACTCCTGCAGGCCGACCAACATCCCCTCGTCCCGGCACTCCACATCGCAAATTGTATTCCGGACAGGATCCTGATAATCCTCATAGGGAACACGCAGGGCCACGCCCTTGGAGTCCGAGTTGTTGTCCCGCCAGAGGACGTTGACCCCGGCCCGCTGGACGATGTCTAGGATGTTTTCCCTGGCCTTGGCTTTCTTGTTGCTGAACCCGGAATGGGTCAAATTGGAAAACATGCAGGGAACCGAGGTAGCGGTCGAAGTATCGCAGGAACTCACCTGGGGATAAAAGATCACATCCTCCTGGCTGAGCAGGGGATTGGTCATGCGTCCATAGCCGTTCAGGGAAAAACGATCAGCCCTGGCCGCCTCGCCCACCACCAGAATAATCAACTCCCTATCCTCGTCCGCAGCCGGGATGTTAGCGTCGGTGCCGATGGCCTGAACCGTCACTGCGGAGTCACCCCAGGTTTTTTTCGCATATTTATACACAGAATACAGGGCGTAGGTCGGATTGCTGTAATAGCGCAACTCCGCATGCTCCCGAAAAAAGGAGGCGTAAAAACGGCTAAACAAAAAGAGCGGGATCAAGATAAGAAGCAGGGAGATCCCGATCATCTTGAGCCGTGCCACAACAGCCTGACGCAAGGGCGGACGCTGAAGCGGCAACAGACACACCGCCAGAACCGGCACGATCCCGAGAAAAAAGAGATACAGAAACAGCTTGAGGGAGAAGAGGTCCACCGCTTCCCGCATGTTGGTCTGCAGGACATTTTGAACCATGATGTAATCAATGACCACGCTGTAGTTGTTCATGAAATAGCTGTTGGTTGCGGCCAACAGGAGCAAAACAACCAGGAGCGGCTTGGTGGTGAAGCGTGAGGCGAGCAAACTGAGGAGCAAGGCGATGACCCCGATCAACCCAAGGGCCAGGGAGACGAGAAAGAGCAGGTTATTGCGCTCGGCAAGGGGATAAACCCCTATGACGTTTTGAAAAAAGGCGATATTGCCGGAGAGAACCAAGAAAATGGCCGTGGCCATGATCAGCTTGTTGGTGGTCACTTGCATAGACAGGACTCCAGGGATGTTGCGCTGCGGACAAACCGAAAACGGTCGAACGCAGCAGGGATGACCGAGAGGATATCATTTTTCCTCCCGGCCAGCCACGATTTTCCCTGGAGCTTGGCCTGCATCATCGCGGGGAAAAACACAACTACCGAAGATGATTCGGACACAGGAACAGCCGACGATTTGGAACCGAAAACCACGCCTGACCCAGGCTCGACCAAGCCTCACTTGGCGCGGCGCACCGCCCTGGTCATGGCCGGCCACTGCCGCGGCACCAGGCAGAGAAAGGGATACAGCAACCAGCGCATCTTGCCCAAGCGGGCAACGGTCACATCCTTGCACCGGCAACAGTCGCAGGAGGCGGCAAGATCCTTTTCCTCGCCGAGCCATTGATGCTGGTAGAGCAAAAACACATGGGAATTGGCCTTGGCGCATTCCTCGCACAGCCATTGAACGGTTCCGTTTATCTGCCACTTCTGCATGAAGGATTTCCTTTTTCATTCCTGAGCATTTGACTTACTATCCTTTCCAAGATACTGCCGACACCACAACTATCGGTATCCTCTTATCTTTCCTTGAGCGTTTCCGCAACGCCCCCTTCATTTCCCCCCTGCAAAAGCCCCTTATCATCCGCTGCCTGCAACCCGATATGGATTGCAAGGGGGCAGGCTTTCGGCATCAACACCACAGAGCCGCCTGACGCGGCGGAAGGAGGGACCATGCACGAAACAGAGCGACTCGGGCTCCTGGCGGAGCTTCCCAACGAATGCTGCGAACTGAACCATGGCCCGGGAACCCGCCGGGAAGACTTTCCGGCGGTGGACTATCTTGTCATGCCCTTCGGCTATCACGAAAACGAGATCACCGAGGTCTCGGTCCGCGAGATGGTCATTCCTGTTTGCCGGGAATGCGCCGCCGCCTTGTCCGGCGAGGAATGGACCCTGCTCTACTGCTTTGAATGCTGCAGCTGCCAATGGGTGGCCAGGGCCTATGCCAAAAACCGTTACCGTCATCACATCCTCTGGCTGCGGGGCTGTCCGCATTGCGCCCGACAGTTCGGCGGGCTGTATTTCAACGATCTCAGCGCCCTGGCCGGGATACCGGCCTTCCTGAGCCGGCAGCCCGGGGTCATGGCCGCCTGAGGTCTCAGCTGCCGAACAACCGTGGGGGCCCCGCTCAACCATCCTTACCCAGGTAGGTGCGCGCCCCCACGTAACACCCGTCAAAATAGCCGTTCCGCAGCGAGCTTTGCCGGATGGGTTCCCCTCTTTTGGGCGCGTGGATGAATCCGCCGTTTCCGGTATAGATCCCCACATGGGAAACGGCGGAATCCCCGTTGGTGGCGAAAAAAACCAAATCTCCGGGCGCCAGATCATCGCGGTCCACCGGGCTTCCCGCCTGGTACTGCGCCATGGAGTTCCGCGGCAGATTGAGGCCGTTGAGCTTGTAGACGGTCATGGCCAAGCCGCTGCAATCAAAACCCGTTTCCACCGACTCCCCGCCCCATTCATAGGGGATTCCGAGAAACCCCTCCGCAGTGCTCACCAGCATCCTCCGCAAGGTTCCATCCCGATAGTGCCGAAACCGGGCTGCGGCAAATTCCCCCGGAGCGACCAGGTAAAACTCCTCGATCACCCCGGCTTTGCGCAGCTGGGTGGCCCGAACTTGAGCCTCTTTGCGCGAAGGAAAATTCCCGAAGCGCACCTTGTACAACCCGCCGGCATGGCGATAATAATAGGCGTCAAGCCCCAGTCCATCAAGTTTTTGCATGAGACGCACCGCATTGTCCAGTTCGGCAAAGGCGCCGACCTGGATGGTGTGTCCCAGCATGGCCAATTCTTTGCCCGAGGCTGGACGAGGCAAGGATCCTTCTCCCTGCCTCAGCCCGGAGCAGCCGGGAAAACTCCCCAGGACAAATACGAGCAAAATCCACCTGACCATGCTCACGGCTTGCCCCCACTCCTGCCCCTGCCATAATCGGCCAACGCGGCGGCAAGCTCCTGTTGCACCCCGTCCACCAGTTCCTTGGGGGCAATGGCCCTTGCCCCGCTCCCCCAGGAAAGAACCCAGCGCCTCACCTCGTAGAGATGGAGGGCCGGAAACCCGAGCACCATGCTCCCGTCCTTCTTTTGGACCACACTCTGTCGGGGATGCCATTCCCGCTCCAGGACATACGGGGCATGCGCCCTGGAAAACCACACCTTGACCAACACCTCGCGCTCCCCGCTGAAAATACCGAACTGGGCGCCGCCGTAGCGGGCATGGTCAAAATCAACGGGCACGGAAAATCCGTTTTCAAGCAGCAGGACCGCTTCGATCCGGGACATGGCAAAGGTGACGATGGCGCCGCGCCTGTGGCAATGGCCGATGAGATACCACTCCCCCTGATAGCGCACCAGGTGGTAGGGATCAACTCGCCGCTCCGTGCTCTCTTGCCCGCCGGGCTTGCGGTAGGAAATGGCCACCGTCCGGTTCTTGCTCAAGCCCGCCGAGACAGCCTCCCACACCTCCGGCTCAAGCCTGGTTTGCCGCTCCGGAATCACCGACAGCTTATCCTCCACCCACTCGGGATGGATGGAGACCTTGTCGGGCAGGGAATCCTCGATTTTGCGGAACACCTTCCGGAGCTTGCGGTAGATGGGGGTATCCTCATGCATCCGCAGGGCTTTTTCCGCGATGCAGATGGCGAACAGATCGCTCTCATTCAAGGAAATGGCGGGCAGGGCGTAATTTTCCTCGGTGTAATAATAGCCCCGGGACGTGGCGTCGTAGGCGATGGGCGCATCCCGCTGACTCCGCAGGTAGTCGATATCCCGCAGAATGCTCTTGGCGCTCACCTCGTATTCGGCGGCCATGGAAGCGCAGTTCGCCAGGATCCCGCTTTTCATCCCCTCGCGGATCTTGCGGTCGATGAACAGCAGTCGTAAAAGCTGGGTCTTGTCTTTTGCCATCTCTTTTGCAAAAAAAGTTTAGAGGTGGGACACCATTTGTCCTACCTGCCATGTTAGCCTTACTTCAGAAGAAAATACAACCCAACTTTTCATCCGGAGGAAAACAATGTTCCACACAGACCATGGCTTCAAACACGAATTGCTCTCAGCGCTCAACCGGTGTGTCGCCGCCCAGTTTTTTTCCATGACCCCTGGCGAAAAACAGAAAAACACGCAACCCGCCTTCGAGATGACCACCCGGATCCCCAAAAACCTTGCCCAGGAAAGGTACCTTGCCATCCCCACCTTTATCCGGCAGGGCAAAACCCTGGGGGTGTAACACCGGGGCAGGGCCAGCCGCCCTTTCCATTTTGCCCTGTCCGGGGGCGCGGACGCAACCTGCTTGCTCCCCGCCGGACCTTGGCGTATACTATCGGAGTGGAGTTGCTGATCCGCTCCGAAACCATATTGCCAAAGGTCCGACCGAGCCTGCCATCATGATCAAGAAGGTTGCCATCGAAGAGCTCCAGCCCGGCATGCATATCGAGCGTTTTGATTGCGGTTGGCTGGATCACCCCTTTATCTTCAACAGCAAACGGATCAAGAGCGAGGGAGAGATAGAACGCCTCAAAGACTGGGGCGTCACCCACGTTTACATTGAGGACGGCCACAACCCACCCCCGGTCCCGGTCAAAATCGAACGGGAAAGACCTCCGCCGCCGGTGGTGGCGTTCGAGCACATCGTCACCCCGCAGACCGCGCGGGTTGATCGCGAGCTCAGACATATCCCGATCCGCCATGAGATTGTCCGGGCTCAAAAGGTACGGCAGCGGGCCAGCCAGGCCGCGAAGAACATCCTGGCCGACGTGCGGGCCGGAAAAAAGATCCAGACCAGGGAGGCCGAGACCGCGGTAGGCGAGCTGGACAACTCCATCTGCCACAACAAGGACGCGTTGTTCCTGCTCATGCGCTTGCGCAAGAAGGATGAATACACCTTCGACCATTCGGTGAGCGTGGGCGTGCTGCTCCTGGCTTTCTGCCGGGCCATGGGCTTTGACCAGGAAACCACCCGGACCATCGGGTTGGGCGGACTGTTGCATGACGTGGGCAAGATGGCCGTGCCCCTGTCCATCCTCAACAAACCAGGCTCCCTCAACGACGACGAGTTTAAAAAAATCCAACAGCATGTCATCTATTGCAAGGAAATCCTGGCCACCACCCACAACATCTCCCTGCCCGTGGCCCAGATCGCCATGGAACACCATGAACGGTTCGACGGCTCCGGCTATCCCCACGGCCTGAGCGGGGAGTCCATCAGCCTGGGCGGGCAGATGGCTGCCATTACCGATGTCTTCGACGCCCTGACCTCGGACCGCTGCTACCGCACCGGCATCGACCAGGTCGAGGTGCTGCGCAAGCTCTACGGCTGGAGCCGCAACCATTTCAACGAAGAACTGGTGCACCGCTTCATCCGGTGCATCGGCGTCTATCCGGCCGGCACCCTGGTTCAGCTGGAAAGCGGTCTGCTCGGCGTGGTGGTGGAATCGACCGACAACCTGCTGCGCCCGGTGGTGCGCCTCATCTACGACACCAGGCACGACTGGGCGGTCAGCCAAAAGGACATCGATCTCTCCAAGCCCCATGGCAAGGGCGGCGAGGATCGGATCATCGGCTATGAGTCCGCCAAACGCTGGCGGATCAATCCCCTCAAGGTTCTCGGCATCACCTGATCCCCCGCCGCAATACCGACCTTCCCCCATTGCGTTTTACCGACTTCCCCCCATATATTTCCCGGCCCGGTTCGGATACAGTGCCAGAAATTTGGAAGCACGCGCCTTGTCTCAACGGAAAAGGGGAACCCATATGAACCATTGCGATCTTGCGGAAAACTGCTTTTTCTTCGCGGTGCGCGAAGAAGGGAGGGAGATGCGCGAATACTTGACGGGACTCTACTGCACTGGGAACTTCAGCGATTGCGCACGGTACAGGGCAACGATGGATATGGGACAGAGACCGGTGCCGGACGACATCTTCCCGAACGAGGATATTTTCGTAAGCCTTTTCGCCTGGGCCTTCAACCAACGGCAAATCCCGGTCAGCAAACAGCGCCGGACCCGGTGCCCTGGCAGGCTGCCAGTTTCCGCGCCAGAAAAGACCGCAGCATCTTCCGGACATCTTCCTCCAACCCGTCAAACTCACAACCAACGCTGACATTGCTCACCATCGGATGGTCCAGCACCCAGCGCACGGTAAGCGGCATGGCCCTGTCGCACAAGAAATCATCCCCTTCGCTAAGCCGGGCAAGGACAAGCTGACGCCCAGGCTCCAGGGAATTCCACTCCTCCCGTTTCAAGATGAAGTGGATCCCCCCAAGACTCAGGTCAAGAATCAGGGCGGAAAAGGAAAACTGCCCGAAATCCGGAAAAACGAAAACCCCGCGGATATTCTCTCCCGGGGAAAAGTACACCCGCGTTTCTTTTCTTTTCTCATGAAAACCGCCGGCCATCATCTTCTCCCTCGCGGCCCGGGCAGATATACCTCCCAACCCCTGGCCATCATTACCTAATTTTCCCCTCTGCTTTCATTTTTATATCTGGGGCCGCTTTTTTTGGCAAGCCCTACCTCGAACAGATGGTCTTAGGAATTGACAAAGAGAGAGCCCACGGCTATCTGTTAGCAACAGCCACCCCCGCAAACATCGACCAAGGATTTGCCCATGCCCATCACCATCGAAAAGCTTTCCCCGAAAAAACGCGAGGCCCTGCGCCTCGACGAATGGCCGATCTGGCAGTGTGAGCCCTCGACCTTTCCCTGGCATTACGATCAGGAAGAGTCCTGTTATATCCTGGAAGGCGAGATCACCGTAACCACCGCCGACCAGACCGTGCACATCCTCCCCGGCGATTACGTGACCTTTCCCCAGGGGCTGGATTGCCAGTGGCAGGTGCACAGCGCGGTGCGCAAGCATTACCTGTTCCGCTGAAACGGATCTTCCGGCAAGCCCCGTGATCGATCCTGCCGCCATCGCCCGACAGTTCGCCTTTCCCGGCGAGGTTCTCACCGTGCGCGAGTACGGGTCCGGCAATGTGAACGACACCTATCTGGTGCGGGTCGCGGACACCGAGGCCGTCCGCGACTTCATCCTGCAACGCCTCAATCCCCATGTATTTCCGCACCCCGAACGGATCATGCACAACCTCCGGGTGCTCGACGACCATGTCCGACCCAAATTGCCGGCGCAGCCAAACCGCCGCTGGGAGCTGCCACGGATCATCCCCACCCGGACCGGCGCTGATTATCACCGGGATCCGGACAGCGCCTTGTGGCGGGCCCAGAGCTTTATCGCCGACACAGAGAGTTTCGATGCCATCGCCGACGTTTCCCAGGCCGAAGAGGCAGGGAGGGGGCTGGGGTTCTTCCATGGGCTGATCCATGACCTGCCCGTGCATCTGCTGCACGACACCCTGCCAGGCTTCCATGTCACCCCCGGCTATCTGGCCCGGTATACGGCGCTGGCCACAGCCCCCCCCAGGCCCGACCCGTCACCGGAAGCGCTTTTCTGCCACCGCTTCATCGCCGAGCGAAAAGAAGCGGCCGGGGTGCTCGAAGCCGCGCACCTGCGGGGTGAACTGCCCGCCTGCCCCATCCACGGCGACCCCAAGCTGGCCAATATCCTCTTTGCCCGCGATACCGGCCAGGCGATCAGCCTCATCGATCTGGACACGGTCAAGCCCGGACTGCTCCATTACGACATCGGCGACTGCCTCCGCTCCTGCTGCAACCCGGCCGGGGAAGACGCGAACCCGGCCAAGGTTTCCTTCAACCTCGCCTGCTGCGCCGCCATCCTCCGGGGATACCTGCCCCAGGTCGCCCCGTTTTTTTCCGTGGCCGACTATCACTACATCTATGACGCCGTCCGGATCATCGCCTTTGAGCTTGGCTTGCGCTTTTTCTCCGACCATCTGGCCGGCGATCTCTATTTCCGGATCAAAAGACCGGGCCATAACCTGCGCCGGGCAATGGTCCAGTTCGCCCTCTGTCGCAGCGTCGAAGCGCAGGAGGCGGAGATCAGAGCCATTGTCAGGGATCTCCAAAAACCATGACCACCTTCAGCCTGCATCCCTTTCCAGGCCAGGATCCCGGCGGGATGACCGTCCAGGGCGGTATCGAGCGCACGGGCCGGATCATCGTGCTTTCCTTTCTCCTGCAAGGGAACCTGCGCGATCTCGTTTTGCCGCCGCCAACACCCGATCGGCAACGGTGCGACAACCTCTGGCAATCCACCTGCCTTGAGATGTTCTGGGCTGAAGAGGGACGAAAAAATTATTGGGAACTGAACCTTGCCCCGAGCGGGGGTTGGAATGTTTACGCTTTTACCGATTACCGCACAGACATGCGCCGGGAAGAGCGGATTGCCGAACCGCTTGTCACAATGCAGGCCACACCGGACACCTTCTCCCTGACCACCGAAGTGGAGATCGGCAATCTCCGGACACGTCCCCCCCTCCGGGTTGGAATCAGCGGCGTTCTCCAACATCGGGATAACCGGCTGAGCTACTGGGCTCTTGCCCACCCGGAAGAGAGACCCGACTTTCACGCGCCCCATGCCTTTCTCCTGCGGGTATGATTGCCTCCCCGCTCATCTTGCGCCCGCCGCCTTTTTGCTTGTTCTTTCCACAAACCGGATTACCATGTATATGAATGTTTAGAAGCATGTCTAAACTTCCTTTGACCGTCGTATCCTTTTTCCGGCATGGACCATTGCCGGCCGCGACGGGGCGGCAACGCTCCTCCTGGCTGCCGGGACAGACAAACGAAGCCAACAACCGGGACATGCCCAATACATGATCCAACATATTTTTTCCATTTCCATGGTCGTTATCGGCATCATCCTGCTGATCAGCGCCCTGAATCCGGTTCACCTGATTCGCCGTTTCGACAAGGAAAACCGCACCGGCTGGAATACCCTGTTCATTCTCATCCATTTTTTCGTCCTCGGCTACACCACCTTCTGCTACTTCCTTTTCCGCCCCCGGATCACCTTCGGCGATTTTGTCGTCGCCCTCATCCTGTTCGGCGGCAGCATCTTTGTGGTTATCGTTGTCCGCCTGAGCCGATCCTCCATCGACAACATCAACAGAATCGCCGCCCTGGAACGGCACAACGCCCTCCATGACGACCTCACCGGCCTGCCCAACAGGGCCCTTCTGCTGGAACGCATCAACCAGTTGATCCTGCATGCCAAACGGGATTTGCAACCACTGGCGATTCTGGTCATGGATCTGAACCGCTTCAAGGAAATAAACGACGCCCTGGGCCATCACTACGGCGACTTTCTCCTGCAGAAGGTGGCGGAGCGGCTGCAGGAAGTCATCCGCGAGTCCGATACCCTGGCCCGCTTGGGCGGCGATGAATTCTCCGTGGCCTTGGCCGCGGACGCGGAACAGGCCAAGATCGTTTCCCAAAAAATTTCCGAAACCCTGCAACAGCCGTTCATCATTGAAGGGCATAGCCTCAACATCGGCATCAGTATCGGCATCGCCATCTATCCTGCGCATGGAATCGATTGCGACACCCTGCTCCAGCACGCCGATGTCGCCATGTATTCGGCCAAGAAAACCGAAACCCACTACGCGCTTTACGACGATTCCCAGGACCAGTTCACCCTCAACCGCTTGATGCTGCTGACCGATCTCCGCGAAGCGGTGCGGAAGGAAGAACACCTGACTCTCCATTTCCAGCCCAAGATCGACGCCAAACACAGCCGGATTCATGGCGTGGAGGCGTTGCTCCGCTGGAACCATCCGGAACTGGGCATGATCGCGCCGGACCAGTTCATCCCTCTGGCGGAACAGGGCGGCATCATTCGCTCCTTGAGCAAATGGGTGCTCAATGCCGCGCTCGCCCAGCGGGCGGCATGGCGCGATGCGGGGCTCGACATCCCCGTTTCCGTCAATCTTTCGATCAAGAACCTGCAGGACATCTCCGTTCCCTTGCTGATCAAGGATTTGCTCAAGAAATATCAGCTGGCGCCGTCCGATCTGATGCTGGAAATCACCGAAACCAGCATGATGCTCGACCCGGACCGGACCTACGAAGTCATCTCGAACCTCCACGCCCTTGGCGTGCAGCTGTCAATCGATGATTTCGGCACCGGCTATTCATCCCTGGCCTACCTCAAGCAGCTGCCCGCCGAAGAACTGAAGATCGACAAATCATTTGTCAGAAACATGCTCAAGGACGACAACGACGAAGTCATTGTCCGGGCCACCATCGATCTGGCCAAAAACATGGGGCTTGAAGTAATCGCCGAAGGGGTGGAATCGGCGGAGATAATGACCAGGCTGCAGGAGCTGGATTGCGACCTGGCGCAGGGGTATTACATCTGCAAGCCCCTGCCGGCAAAAGAACTGGAGGAATGGTTGAGGACTTCCCCTTACTCGGTTCCAGGCTCCCCCTGATTACGGCCGGGAAGCTCCACGCCTTTCTCCTCCGGAAACACCTCCCTCCCCCCTGCCCCGCAAATCTCCATGGCGATGCGCCGTCCAGGTCCGTAAAAAACTTGCCATGCGCCCGAGCGGTATATATCCTAAGCTGACAGCCCGCAATTTCAGCCAGGAGCAGACAGACACGGTGAGCACGGAGATTCCCAAAACCATCGGCCGGTACCGCGTTGTGCGACAAATCGGCCTGGGCGCCATGGGCGAGGTCTATCTTGCCCTTGACGAACTCATCCACCGCAAGGTCGCCGTCAAATGCATGCGGGTGGACCGCTGCAAAAACGAGCAGAAACGGCAGAAAGCCATGGAGTCCTTTCTGCACGAGGCCCGCATTGCCGGAAACCTCGACCACAGCCACATCGCGGCGGTGTACGATATCGGGGTGCAAGACAACGCCCCTTACATCGTCATGGAGTATATCGAAGGCGGCAACATCAAGGAGCTGATCCGCGGCAAGGCCCCTTTCCCCATCGAGGAAAAACTCAGCCTCATCGCCATGGTGGCCCGCGCCCTGCATTTTGCCCATAAGCGGGGCATCCTCCACCGGGATATCAAGCCTGCCAACATCATGATCCTGAAGCAGAGCCGCCTGCCCAAGATCACCGACTTCGGCATCGCCCGGGTGCTGGACACCGCTTCCTTCGGCAACATCGAAGGCAATATCGACGAGGCGGGCTTGATCCCAGGCACGCCGTTGTATATGTCGCCGGAGCAAATCCGGGGCGAGGAGCTGGACACGCGCAGCGACATCTTCTCCCTGGGGGTGCTCGCCTACGAATGGCTCAGCGGCGAAAAGCCCTTTGCCGGGCAGGATCTCAATGGTCGCCTGCAATCCGTGCTCACGGACACGCCGAAACCGCTCACCGATTTTCCCGGCATCGATCCCGAGATCAACAGCATCGTCATGCGGGCCCTGGCCAAGCCAAAGGGGGAGCGCTACCAGAGCGCCGACGAGTTCGGGGACACCCTGGAGCTCTATCTCAACTCCATGGAAAAGAAAAAAAGCGGGGAAAAAACGAGTTTTTCCTTTGATAAAAAGGAGATCGTCGAGCGGTTGCGGCAGCGCTACCCCTTTTTTGCCGATTTCAGCGAAGAGGAGCTGTACGAGCTGTTCCGCGCCTCCTGCAAGGAGGAGTTTGCCATGGGCGACTACCTTCTCCGCGAAGGCGCCTCGGGCGCCAAGATGTACATCATCATTTCCGGCGCCGTTATCGTGCTCACCGAAACAGAAGGCAAGCGGGTGGAGCTGGAAACCCTGCGGGATGGCAGCTGCGTGGGAGAGATGTCGATGATCGACCACATGCCGCGCTCCGCCTCGGTGGTGGCGTTCAAGAAAACCGTGGCCCTGGCCTTGAATGAAACGGTCCTGCGCCACAACAACCCCAAGCTCTGCCTCAAGCTCTACCGGAACCTGGCCACCACCCTGTCGGAACGGCTGCGGGCCAGCGAAGCCAAGTATCTGACCCTGCTGGCCACCCACCATGCCTGGGGAAAAGAATGGCGTGGAGTCAACAGGGCAGGGGTCGAGGCTAGGCAGAACGACTAGGGGAAAAATATGCCTGGCCGTTCCAACGGCAGAAATCAGGCGCGAGCCAACAACTTACCGCGCCAGCCCACCCTTGACAGTATCCCACAAAAATTCTACACTAATCATATCGATCTACAAAAAGGAGAATACAACCATGCAAGCAACCATCTCAAGCAAATATCAGGTAGTCATCCCCAAGCCGGTCAGAGAGCATCTGCATCTTAAACCGCAACAGAAGCTCACAATCCTGGAAAAGGACAGGATGCTCATCCTCGTGCCCCAGGTCTCTCTCGATGAGTTGCGCGGCATCGCCGTCGGCGCGGCAACCGATGGCTTCCGGGAAAAAAAGGACCGCTTCTGATGATCATCGTCGATTCCTGCGGCTGGCTGGAGTGGTTCACCGACGGCGTGCTGGCCGACAGTTACAAAAAATATCTCGCGGACCCGGACAACCTCCTGGTGCCTGCCATCGTCCTCTACGAGGTCTACAAGGTTCTCAAGCGGGGGGCCGGGGAAGAAAAGGCGCTGCTCGCCGCCGGGTATATGCGAAGCTCCCGGCTAATTCCGTTTGACGATACGCTTGCGCTCGCCGCTGCGGATATCGCTCTGCAAAAAAAACTCGCCATGGCTGATGCCATCATTGTGGCGGTATCCAAAGCGTATAATTGCAGGATCATCTCCTCGGATGCCGACCTGAAAGATTTCGACAATGTGGACTATATCCAGAAAACATAACCACCCAATGCGGGGAATAGATATACTGTCCCCCGAATTCTTCCCGAATTCTTCCCGAATTCTTCACGAATTCTTGTCCAAAAAACGTAATGACAATGTCAGTGCTCTAGGTTAAGCTCAAGAAAAAATAGAGGAGGCCATTCCATGCCAGTAACAAGTGGAGCCACAACCAAACGCGAGACGCTGAACATCCGCATCAAGCCCGAAGAACGGAGCCTTATCGACCTAGCCGCCAGGATGCGGGGAAAGAATCGCACCGATTTCATTTTGGATGCCGTGCGGTCGGCTGCGGAAGAGGCGCTTTTCGAGCAGACAATCATCATGGCCAGCCCGGATGCCTATGCGAAGTTCCTCGCACGGCTGGGCGAGCAGCCCCACCCCAACGCGCGCTTGCGTGAAACAATGCAAACCCTCGCTCCCTGGGAAAAGGCATGACCCTCTCCGCCCCGGAGCTGCTGACCGAACACCACGACGTTGCGCAGTTCACCTCCGGCGTGGAAAGCCTGGACACCTGGCTCAAGCGCCGGGCAATGAGAAACCAGGCCACAGGTGCGTCCCGGACCTTTGTCGCCTGCGTTGGGCCTCGGGTCGTGGCCTATTACGCCCTGGCGTCGAGCGCCGTGGCGGTCGTCGAAGCGCCTGGCCGGTTCCGCCGCAACATGCCCGATCCTATTCCTGTTGTCGTCCTGGGGCGTCTCGCGGTGGACCAATCGTTCCAGGGCAAGGGGATAGGCCGCGCCTTGATTCGTGACGCAGGATACCGGGTTCTTCAGGCTGCCGACGTCATCGGCATCCGGGGCCTGATGGTGCATGCCCTCTCCGCCGATGCCAAAGCCTTCTATGAGCATGTTGGCTTCGAAGCATCCGCACTCGATCCAAACATGCTGATGATCACCTTGAACGACCTGAAAGCGAGCGCCTTGTTGGACGAGTAAAACATCAACAACATCCCCTCTGGCTCCCGATTGCGTGTTTTTTTAGTATTGATATCCTGCCCGATATCCGGGGACATCCGATATCCCGATATCCGCGATATCCGGGGACATAATACCTAATTCTCTTAGAAACAAACCGTAATTAGTATTATGTCCCCGGAATAGGCTCCCCGGAATAGGCTCCTGAGGCCGATCTTCTTCACCAGCTCCCGGTCGCCGAAATAGAGATAGAGAAATGAAGGAAATAAGGAAATAAGGAAATGGGGAGAAAGGAAATGGGGTCGGGCCAAGCTAACAGCTTAATCTGACATCATAAAAGATGAAAACCTCGGCCATATCAGGCCTTAATTTGCCTTTTTATGGCCATAAAAGGACGCCTCAATACATCTCATACTTGGCCAACACCCCGTCCAAGCCGCCGTTACTCAGCGGCTTTTTCCAGGCGGGCTTGAGGCCGATCTTCTTCACCAGCTCCCTATCGCCGAAATAGAGATACGCCGTGGAGCCGGTGCATTTATGCTTGAGAAAACTGCCCAGCTCCCCCACCAGGGCAGCGGCCTCTGCCTGGGCTCCCAGCCTGACCCCGTAGGGCGGGTTGGCAACGATGACCGAATCGCTGATCGGTTCGAGATCCTGGAAGCGGCTGGTGCGCACCACCACCTCTTTGCCGTAGGGCAGCTGACCGAGGTTGATCCGCGCCGCTTTCACCGCCAGTTTCCCGGCGTCGCTGCCCGTGATCAGCCCCTCGGGCAGATCGCGGATCTGGCTATCCGCCTCATCCTTCACCCGTTGCCACGCCTCGGGCTCAAAATCGGGCATGCGCATGAAGCCGAAGCTCTCCCGCAGATAGGCGGCGGGAATCCGGCAATACCGCATCAGCCCCTCGCAGAGCAGGGTGCCCGAACCGCACATGGGGTCGATCAGCCTGCGCTCGCCGTCCCACTGGGTCAGGTCGAGGATCGCGGCGGCCAGGGATTCCTGCATGGGCGCTTCCACTGCCTCCTGCCGGTAGCCCCGCCGGTGCAGGGAGGCGCCCGAGGCGTCGAGGCTGATCACCGCCGTGTTTTTATGGATATGGAGGTTGAAGACCAGATCGGGGTTGCGCTTGTCCACGTTGGGCCGGGCGCCGAATT
>JAJZPC010000098.1 GCA_021811385.1 Deltaproteobacteria bacterium
GCACAGTCTGCCTGTAGCTCTTTATATTTCGATGGAACTGTTCACCACGCTCGGGGCTGGCGACTGGATTCCGCAAACCCTTAACGCCATGCTGGCTGCCGGGATCGAGGCTCTGCTGGGGTTCATTCAGGGAGGCGTGTTCTTTGCGGTGCTGATATACGCGCATCAGGATGGCAAGAGCATGGGCAAGACTGCATGAACCCCGCATACTCGGGACTGGGAATTTTAAACGTAAAGAAACACCGCAACAACAAAACTAACAGGAGATTTGACCATGGATTTCAAGGAATTGATGGAGAACATCAAAAAAGAAAATGGAGAAGTGCCGAGACCGCTGGAACTGCTGGGGCAGCTTGACGAAGGCCAGGTGATGCGGTTTGTCTCTGAACGGCAATCCGCTTTCAGCGGAGCGGCGATTCCTCAAAAGTACAAGGCTCTGATTGCCATGTCGGCCGGCATCGCGCTCGATTCGCCGGCCTGTATTCTGAATAACGCCAAACAGGCGAAAAAAGCCGGCGCCAGCACGGAGGAAATTATCGAGGCCTTCGCAGTCGCCCGGTTCGCCAAGTCGGCCTCCGCAATGGCAAGTTCAATGCCCGCTTTCGAGTGGCTGGCTAACAACAAATAGGCCCCCTGTTTAGAAACCGGGACATGACAAACCGCTCCTCGAAATCTTCGGCGCCTCCTCCACGGGAGAAGAAGCCGGCAGTCACCGGCAACGCTCCTGCGGAAATGATCCCGAAGGAAACGCTGTCGCTTCGGCGCCTGTTTTTTTCGTTTCTCCTTTTGGGGGGTACAGCCTTTGGCGGTCCGGCCATTCTCAGACAGATGAAGGAATTCATCGTCAAGAATCGCCGCTGGCTTCATGAAGCTGAGTTCAGGGAGGGGATTGCACTTTGTCAGTCTCTGCCCGGGGCAACAGGGATGCAGATGGCCGCCTATATCGGACGCCGGCACAGGGGGATTCCGGGTGCGCTGGCGGCATACGTCGGCTTCGGCTTGCCAGCCATTGCTCTGATGCTGCTCCTTTCGGTGCTGTATGAACGTTACCACGACATGCACCTCATCATGCCTCTTTTCAGCGGACTTCAGATCGTCGTAGTCGCCATCATTGTCCATGCGGCTTATATGTTTGGCCGGGACACCTTGAAAATTCCCGTGGATATCGGAATTGCGATTTTTTCCGCCCTGCTGTTCGGATTTGCCATACATCCCCTGGTCATTATTCTTGCCGCCTCCATGGCCGGTCTCATGCTCGTAAAAAAAACCGGCCCTCCCATTCCTTGCCATCACGGCAGTCAAACGTGGCAAAAAGCAGGCAGACAGATTGTCGTCCTCGCCCTGCTTGCTCTGGCGGCCTATGTCCTGCTATTTCTGGCTGACCGCAGGCTGTTCGATCTGGCGGCGGTCATGCTCAGGGTGGACCTGTTTGCCTTTGGCGGAGGGTTCGGCTCGCTTCCTGTCATGTTCAGGGAAGTCGTTGCGCTAAAAGGCTGGCTGGACAGCAAGACCTTCATGGATGGAATTGCACTGGGGCAGATTACGCCCGGGCCAATCGTCGTTACCGCCACCTTTGCAGGTTATCTGCTGCAGGGCTTGGCCGGTGCCACAATCGCCACCATTGCCATATTCACCCCATCATTCCTGTTATTGATCGCCGCCGCCCCATTTTTCGACCGATTCAAGGCTTCTCCGTATTTTGCGGTAATTACCCAGAGCATATACGCCTCGTTTGTCGGCCTGCTTGGATTCATAGCGGTTAAATTTGGCATGGCTGTTCATTGGGATATGATTAAGGTGCTTTTTGCGCTGGCCGTCTTTATCGCTCTCCTGAAGCGCCTGCCGCTGCCTGGTATCGTGCTGGCTGGTGCGCTGATTTCGTCGTTTCTCTTTCGATGATGGGGCTGCTTTATCACAAAACGGGCTATATGGGGTCGAAATGAAATCAAAACCTGCCGCAACACAACGGATGACCGCGGAGCAAGCCGGTCTTCAGACCCTTTGGGCGCTGGTCCAGGGATCGCCGCTGGCGATCTTTGCCGTCGACCGGAACGCCTCGATTCTGGTCTGGAATCAGGCTGCTGAAGGCCTGTTCGGCTGGGCGGAACAGGAAGTCATGGGGCGGACAAACCCCATCGTTCCCGAGGGGCAGGGAGAAGAGTTCCGGCAGTTGCGGGATCGCGCTCTTGCCGGAGAGGTTTACACCAGCATGGAATTGCGCGTCCGCAAAAAGGACGGCTCGCCTGTTGATGTCAGCGTATCCACGGCCCCCCTGCGTGACGGGTCCGGAGCCATCGTCGGGCTCATGGTGGTGGCGGCCGATGTCAGCGAGCGTAAGCGAATGGAAGAAGCGCTGCGCGAGAGCCTGCAGAAGTCGCGGCGGCTGTTCGAGCAAACGATCCATGCCCTGGCCTCGGCAGTGGAAAAGAGAGACCCCTACACCGCCGGGCACCAGCAACGGGTAGCCAGGTTGGCCTGCGCCATTGCCGGCGAAATGGGGCTGCCGGCGGAACAGATCAACGGTATTCGCACGGCTGCCAGCGTCCACGATCTCGGCAAGCTCTCCGTGCCGGCCGAGATTCTCAGCAAACCGGGGCGGCTGTCGGAAATCGAGATGGGTCTCATCAAAACCCATGCCCAGGCAGGCTATGAAATACTGGCGGGGATAGAGTTCCCCTGGCCGGTTGCCCGCATCGTCCTGGAGCACCACGAGCGGAGGGACGGCACCGGTTACCCGTTGGGACTTGCGGGTGACGAGATACTCCTGGAGGCGAGAATCCTGACGGTGGCCGATGTTGTCGAGGCGATGGCCTCATATCGGCCATACAGGCCGGCCAACGGGATTGCCCCGGCTCTGGCGGAGATAGAGGCCTACCGGGGCAGCCGTTATGCCCCTGAGGCCGTTGATGCATGCCTGGCCTTGTTCAACAAAGGATTCACATTGGAATAATTTTCATAACAAAAAAACTTCGCAAGGAAATTTAAATGGACATTCTTCTTAAGAGAACCAGGCTGTTCCCCATTATCCTCTTTTTTCTTCTTTTTTGCGTCGCCCTGCCTGCGCAGGCAGGGCCGGGCGGCTCGCTTGTCGAACCGGCGCAACTGAAAAAATGGATCGACAATGGCTTCCGCACCGAGCAGGGAGAGCGGGTCGTCATCATTGATGTCACCCCCAATCAACCTGAAAAGAAGTCATGGTTCGCCGGAGACACGGAGGCAGTGAAGCAGATGACCGTCCGCAAGTACGGCGAACACTCCCCCCAGTACGAGCTGATTCTTCAGCTTGACCGGAAGGGCGCCCTGGGTCATATCCCTGGGGCGCTTTACCTGGCATCCCATTCAGGAGGCGAGGTGGCCCTCCGCAATGATGGCCCCATCAATACCGAACATGAGGTCGCCGGCGGCGCCCAGTTCGACGCCATGCTCCAGGGTCTCGGAATTACCCCCGGCGATGTGCTGGTTCTCACCAGTTCCCAGCAGAACCCCTGGATGGTCTGCGGCGCGCGCCTCTGGTGGACCCTGTATTATTGGGGATTCCCCCAGGATAAAATCAAACTTCTGGACGGCAGCAACAAAGGGTATGCCTTTGCCGGCTATCCCCTTGAAAAAGGGACACAGACGCCCCCTGTCACCGCCTCGAAGATCAGCGTCGCCGGTCTTACTCCCAAACACCTTGATGCCCGGGTGAGCCTGCAAGAAATGATCTCCCTGGTTGACAACAACAAGACCAGCAATGGCGAGGTCTATCTGCTGGATAACCGCCAGCCGCCTGCAGCCTTTTATCTGAAGGATGAACGGCACAAGGACGGCGCAACGGGCAGCGACTCGGTTCCAGACCTCTATCAAGTGCCCGGTTTCAGTTATAATCCAGCGGATAAACTCTTTACCCGCGATTCGGACAAAGCAGTCTTCAGCCTGAGCGAGATGCTCTTCGCCACGGCAGCCAATGACGGCAAAACCCCGCGCGCCGCCTTTGACATGAAAGCCAATCCCCCAATCCAGTTCCCCAATCCCTACCTGGGGATACACAGCACCCCCAAGATGGATCATTTCGCCATCCCGATCAGCATCAAGAGCGCAGCCTTCGAAGGGATCATCAAGGGTGCCCATCTCACCAAAACTCCGGCCTACAACATCACCGTGCCCATGCTGGTCACCCCGGACAACCGTTTCAAGGGCAAGGCGGAACTTCTCGCCCTCTTCGCCAAAGCTGGGATCGACGGCACGAAACCGGTCATCCTCTACTGCAATTCCGGAGCGCTCTCATCCTTTTATTTTTACGCCCTGCACGAGCTCTGCGGTTTTACGAATGTGCGGATATATGACGGCTCGTGGATGGAGTGGTCAAACCTGACCGCCTTCGAACCGGCGGATACCACCTACGTCAGAAAAGACAACCAGCTGGTCTATCCCGGCTACCCCGCCATGATTCCGGCGCTTTACGTCTTTGACGGCATGAACAACTACCTGGAGTGGGACGGGAAAAAATTTGTCAATGCAGCCACCGGCAAGCCAGCCCCAGCCTCTCAGGTCAAGCCTGGCGGAAGTTTACGGGGCAATCCCCGCTGGGATACCATCCACCGCTCCGAGCACGTTGTTTTCAGGCCTTCAGCCACGATCAACAACCCGAAACAGTATCAGACCTACACCAGCGATACCGACTGGCCGGAGGTGGACACGATTCCTGATTACAATGGAAGCGCCGACAAAATCAGGGCGGAAGACCGTTCATATCGGCTACAATAGCGAATAATTTTTTTTGCGGGAGATTTCCAATGTCACACAATCACGATCACTGCCAAGGGCACGGCCACAGCCACGCGCCCGCCGACTTCAGCCGGGCCTTTGCCATCGGCACGGCGCTGAACCTGATCTTTGTCCTGGTGGAGGGGGGCTACGGCTTCATGGCCAACTCCCTGGCGCTGATGGCCGATGCGGGGCATAACCTGAGCGACGTCATGACCCTGCTCTTGGCCTGGGGCGGCATGGCCTTGGCCAAGCGCGGGGCCACACCCCGGCACACCTATGGTTTCAAAAAGGGCACCATCCTGGTCTCCCTGGGAAGCGCGTTGTTTTTGTATGCCGCCATCGGGGTCATCCTCTGGGAGGCGGTGGGCCGGCTGCGCCATCCTGCCGAGGTGAACGGCATGGCCGTCACCGTGGTCGCCGCCATCGGGGTGGTGATCAACACCGCCACCGCGCTTCTTTTCATGGCGGGCCGGAAGGATGATCTCAACATCAAGGGGGCCTTTCTGCACATGGCAGCCGACGCCGCCGTTTCAGCCGGAGTGGTGGCCGCCGGATTCGCCATCATGGCCACCGGCCGGAACTGGCTTGATCCGCTGATCTCGATTGCCATCGCAATCGTGGTGCTCATTGCCGGCTGGGGGTTGCTCAAGGATTCGCTCCATCTCACCATGGCCGGGGTGCCAGACCATATCGCGGCAGAGGCGGTGCTCGACTTTCTCTCCGAGCTGCCGGGGGTGCAGTGCGTCCACGATCTGCATATCTGGGCGGCCAGCACCACGGAAAATATCCTCACCGCCCACCTGGTCATGCCAGCGGGCGGCAATGACGATTTTCTCCACCAAACCGCCGAACACCTGCATCATAAATTCAAGATCCACCACACCACGCTCCAGGTCGAACAGGAGGATGTGAGCGGCGCCTGCCATATCAACAGCGCAAGCCATGGCCCCTGCTGGCCCGGAAAGGCGTTGATACCCGAGGCTGTCCCTCCCAAGATCCTTGGCCATCCACGGGAGCCGCCCGATGAAAACACCAGATGTACCGGCAGCCTTTCTTGTCATGGCGCTTTTTTTCGTGATGTCAGCCAGTTTCAGCGTCGACAGGCTTGACCAATATCTGGCGGGCTTCACTCAACCAAAAAAGCAGGAATTTAGTCAACGCCCCGGCGCATAATGTTTTGCAAGAGCTCCCGTTGGCAAGGGAGCATCCCATACAATATCAAGGAGAATTTCATGAAAACACTTGTCCGATTCGCATTGCTGCTGGCAGCCCTGGTAATTCTGCACCCCTTCGATGGGCGGGCGGCAAGCCCGCCTGTGCCGGTGCCGGTAAAAGACATGGTGACCATGGTTGATCTGGGCGCCACCTCCTGCATCCCCTGCAAGATGATGGCGCCCATCATCGAGGAGCTTGCCGCTGAGTACCGCGGCAAGGCGGCGATCCTCTTTGTTGATGTCTGGCAGAATCCGGACGAGGCCAAGAAATTCAAGGTGAGCATAATCCCCACCCAGATTTTCTTCGACCGGGCCGGCAATGAAATTTACCGCCACAGCGGCTTCCTGGACAAGAATACCATTATGGCCCAGCTTGCCCAAATGGGCGTTGCCCGGCCCGCTGCCGGGAGCGGAAAGTAATGGACGCTCTTTACCTTCTGGTCAACAACTGGATGGCCCAGGGCATCGCCCTGGCCGCCCTGGGCTGTTTTTTCTGGGGCATGATCAGCGTCTTGCTCAGCCCCTGCCACCTGGCCTCCATTCCTCTGGTGGTGGCCTATGTGGGCGGCCAGGAACAACTCGTCAAGGGCAGGCAGGCCGTGCACTACGCGGTGCTGTTCAGCGTCGGCCTTTTTCTGACCATTACCCTGGTGGGGGTGATCTGCGCCCTGCTCGGCAGAATGCTGGGCGATGTGGGGCCGTACTGGACCATGGCCGTGGGGTTGATCCTCATTTGGGTGGCCGTTGACATGCTGGGCATTGCCAAGTGCTCCATGCCAAACGGGCTCATGGCAAAAGTAAAGGTAAAGGGGGCGTGGGGCGCCTTTGTGCTGGGCCTGGCCTACGGCGTTCTCTCCGGCTCCTGCACCTTCGGCTTTATCGCCCCCATCCTGGCGATTATCACGGTGCAGCAGCAGGTGCTGACCGGAGTCTTGTTTATCCTCCTTTTTGCCATCGGCCACTGCCTGCCCATTGCCGTGGCCGGTAGTTCAACCGCCACGGTGAAACGATTGCTGGCCAGCTCTTCCTTAGGCCAGGCAAGCCCCTGGTTCCGCAAGGGGGCAGGGGTGTTGATCGCCGGGCTTGGGGTCTATTTTTTGGTCAGACCGTTTGTGTAAAAGAGGAGCGATTGCGCTCCCTTCCTCAAGATGTATATCCCCACGCAAAAACGGGCTGCCGAAAGATCGGCAGCCCGTTTTTGCGTTATCCTTTCAGCTCATGATTGCCGGTTTACCCGGATAAAAAAAGCGGCCCCGCTTCATGACTAGCAACCTTCCTTTTGTTCATAGATCCATCCGGTGTCATCCTTATTGTCTTTCTGTAAATGAGGCGGCGGTTTTTTCGGGGATTTTTTTTTGAACGACGAGGGAGGATTCTTCTTCATCTCCTGTTTTTTCGGAGAAACGGCATCTTTCTTTTCAAGATCAATGTTGGGCGGATTTTCGGCTCCGTGGGCGGAGAAACCCCACATCAGCAAGACAAGGCAAACAAAAAAGCGTTTCATGGTATC
>JAJZPC010000099.1 GCA_021811385.1 Deltaproteobacteria bacterium
ATGCTCTACGACCAGGCCCAACTCGCGGCCAGTTATCTCGAAGCCTTTCAATTGGGGCAGGATCCTTTTTACGCCAATGTCGCCCAGGATATTCTCGATTATGTCCTGCGGGACATGACCAGCCCCGAGGGGGGCTTTTATTCGGCGGAGGATGCCGACAGCATTCAGGCGGGCAATCCGGAGGTGCACGGCGAAGGGCTGTTTTATCTCTGGTCCGGGGAGGAAATTGTCTCCATCCTCGGCAAGAAGCACGGGGAGATTTTTTCTTTCCATTACGGGGTTCTTGATGGGGGCAATGCGCTTGCCGACCCCCAGGGGGAGTTCGCCGGTAAAAATATCCTCTATGTCGCCCACCCTCTTGCAGAGACGGCCAACCGTTTCCATCTTCCGGAGGAGGAGCTGTCCCGGTTGCTCGAACGCGCCCGGCAAAAGCTCCATGCGGTGCGGGAGCAAAGACCAAGGCCGCATCTCGACGACAAGATCATCACCTCCTGGAACGGCCACATGATCAGTGCCCTCGCCCGCGCGGCCCAGGTGACGGGCGAGAGTCGTTACCTTATGGCGGCTAGCCGGGCCGCCCGTTTCATCCGGGCCCGGCTGTATGAGTCTGGTTCCGGCATGCTGTTCAGGCGCTATCGTGATCAGGAAGCAGGTCTTGCCGGCCAGCTCGACGACTATGCCTTTCTGGTCAACGGCCTTATCGACCTCTATGAGGCATCCTTTGATATTGCCTGGCTGCAACTGGCCATTACCCTGACGGAAAAACAGATTGTCCTGTTCGCCGATGAGGCCCAGGGCGGTTTTTTTGAAACCTCCGGGACCGATCATTCCGTGCTGGTCCGTCTCAAGGCCGATTATGACGGAGCCGAGCCCACGGGCAATTCGATAAGCGCCCTCAATCTTCTTCGCCTTGCCTGGATAACCGGCAATGAAGAGTGGCTTAAGCGAGCCGGGGCAACCATTGAGGCCTTTGGCGTCCGGCTGAACGACTATCCGTCCATCCTGCCGCAGATGCTCGTGGCCCATGATTTCCAGAGGAGCAAACCCCGGCGGTTCGTGGTTGCCGGCAAGCTTGGTCGGCCTGATACCGAGATCATGCTCGCCATGATCCGCAAACGTTTTTTACCCGGCAAGATTGTGCTGTTGGCCGATGGCGGGGCAGGAGAGGAGTTTCTCGCGCAATACCAGCCGGTTCTGGCGGGACTGCCCGTGCGGGAGAACAAAACCACGGTGTATCTCTGCGAAGATTTCAGCTGCCAGCTGCCGATCACCGATTTGGCGGAATTGGCAAAACGGCTTGAAGCCATGGGGAACGTGCCGAGATAAATCATTTAATGCCCGAAGGGGGCGTGAAATACTCCCAATGGTGGCGGCCGGTTGCCCCTGTTCTGCAACCTGCCGGAAATCCAGCTGTTTTTCTTGACTTTTTTTTAGGATCACGCCTAATAATGGTGTAAGATAATAAGCAGATGGCCTGTATTCGAGGGCTTTCGGCAGGGATGAACATTAGGCGCCGGTTTTTATGCCAGCGGTTTGAACGTTACTTGACAGGGGACTTATGAAGGCTGAATATCTGAATCCTTTCGTGCATGCCACCAGAAACGTCCTTGAGACCATGGCCCAGACCAAACTGACTGGCCAGAAGCCCTATCTCAAGGAAGGGGTTGCCACCTTTGGCGATGTGACCGGCATTATAGGCATGGCCTCCGAAACCGTTGAAGGCAGCATGACCATCAGCTTTCCGGCTGCCTGTATCATAAAGATCGTTTCCAGGATGCTCATGGAAGAGCCCAAGACCACCATCGACAATGATATTGTCGATGCCGTGGGTGAGATCACCAACATGATCTGCGGCGGGGCCAAGGCGGAATTCGGCAAGCTCGGCATGAGCTTTAACCTTGCCACCCCAACCATGGTTACCGGCAAGGGGGTGGAAATCCATCATTACTCCGATGTACCGATCATCGTCCTCCCGTTTGAGACAGACTGCGGCACCTTTGTGTTGGAGGCCAATCTCGCGAGCAAGTGAAAAGTGAAAGAATGGGCTGGAATAAGTGCATTTTTTTGCCTGCCTCAATTGCCGATAAAATCTTGCAGGATGGGTAGTGCATATTCTGACGGAATCCGCCAGTGGTTCTTACTCGAAAACAGCTACTCATTCTTGCTGCAACACCATCCATTCAATTTGCTCTCAAAGTCGTAATTTCAGCAGTCCATAATTGACCACAGATACCCAGATTGCTCCCATCTCAATCTCTTTGAATCTCGTTTATACGGGCTATGTTTTAGCCGTTTGAAACTCAAGCTGTTGAATGTGAGCTGATTTTTCATGACCATACTTTCGGCCGCGTCCTTTCTCCCCCATTCACTCCGCAGTCAGCCAGCGGTTTACACTACTCAACACTGCCTTGACTGAGGCGACGATGATGTCGGTGTCCACGGCAGATCCGAAGAAGGAGCGCAGGCGGCCGTCTTCAATCTGGATGTAGGCCACGGCAGCCGAGCTGCGGGTGAGGGCGTGTTCGTAATAGGCGACCAAGATGAAATCAAGGCCTTCTGTGGCTCGGAGGCCATTGGAGAAAGCGTCCAACGGGCCATTACCCTGACCGGTTATTGTTCTGGTGGTTCCGTTTACCGTGAGCTCGGCTTCAATGGTAATAATGACCGCGGCATCATCCAGGCCGCATCTACGATCCGAAACATGAAACGCGTTCAGACGGTAGGGTTCGTGGCGATGCAAGTACTCATCGGCAAAGGCCTGCCAGATGGAAGCAGGCTGCACGTCACGACCGGTTTGTTCGGAAAGAGCCTGGACAATGCGGCCAAATTCGGGATGCATGGCCTTGGGTAGCTTGAAACCATACCCTGCGTCCATGACGTAAGCAGCGCCACCTTTGCCGGACTGGCTGTTGATCCGGATAATCGCCTCGTAGCTGCGGCCGACATCTGCCGGGTCCATGGGCAGGTAGGGTACCTCCCAGAGACTACCGTTTTTCTGGCGATAGGCCTGCATGCCTTTGTTGATCGCATCTTGGTGCGATCCGGAAAATGCGGTGTAGACCAAGCTGCCAGCATAGGGATGACGAGGGTGCACCGGCATGGCCGTGCATCGTTCGTAGACCTCGATCACCTGATCAAGGTTGTGAAAATCCAGCCCTGAGTCAATGCCCTGCGTGGACAGGTTCAGTGCTAGAGTGAGGATATCCACATTGCCGGTTCGCTCCCCGTTACCGAAGAGGGTACCCTCTACCCGTTCAGCGCCAGCGAGCAGAGCCAGTTCGGTGGCGGCCACTGCGGTGCCACGATCGTTGTGGGCATGCACGCTTATGATTACCCCCTCCCGATGGTGCAAGTTGCATATGAACCATTCTATCTGGTCGGCATAGACATTGGGGGGGGCCATTTCCACTGTGGCTGGCAGATTGATGATGGCCGGTCGCTCTGCCGTGGGCTGCCAAACCTCAAGCACTGCCTCGCAGATATCCTTGGCGAAATCGAGTTCGGTGCCGCTGAAGCTCTCCGGGGTATACTCATACCGGATCACCGAGTCAGGCATCGCCTCGACTTTCTCTTTGATCAGGATGGCACCCTGTACTGCCAGATCGATGATCTCGCTACGGTCCATACGGAAAACCACCCGACGCTGTAAGACCGAGGTAGAGTTATACATGTGCACGATGGCCTGTCTAGCGCCACGAATCGCCTCACAAGTCCGCCGGATCAATGGTTCGCGGACCTGGGTCAATACTTGAATGGTGACATCCTCGGGAATGAGGTCATCCTCGATCAGTTTGCGAATGAAATCGTATTCCACTTGCGAGGCAGCCGGAAACCCCACCTCAATCTCCCTGAAGCCGATTTCCACCAGCAACCGGAACATTTCGAGTTTTTGGGTTACGTTCATCGGAATCTCCAAGGCTTGGTTGCCGTCGCGCAAATCGACGCTGCACCAACGCGGTGGCTGCGAGATGGTGCGGTTCGGCCATTGGCGGTTTGGCAGCACAACAGGAGGAAAGGGTCGGTATTTCTTCTCGATTTCAGATTTCATGGGTGGTTATCCTTTGTTGGAGTGCTCTTCTCAGCGGAGCTGGATAAATTCCTTGGTGGCCGAATGTCTTGCTTCAATACGGCGGCCACATGGTTTCCACAAATTGGCAAAAAAAACGGGGCATTGGGGACAAAAAAAAGGCCACGGTTTACACCGTGGCCTTTTGGGGAGTTGTGTCTTTGTCGACGGCTATTACACGCAAACCCCTCCAGCCACGGTCCGGTAAAGACCGAGTAGCAGATTTTTGTTAAGAAGGAGGACGGCGTGCATGGTTCGTTTCCCGAATTTGGTGTTGTTGGCGCAGATCATGACCAATTATTAAACATTACATCAGCAACTCCCCTGCCAGCAAGAGAAATCTTGCTGCAGTGGGAAGGAGCAAGGCAACATGGGTAGGAAGTCGAACTGTGTCCCTATGGTTCCTTTGTGACGCCCGTAGCGAACTTGAGGCCGCTACCCCGCTGGTGCACTTCCGGTTAGCCCCATGCTCTATGATGCCAAAATGCTCTCCAGGCGGGAGGTGCCGGAGGAGTCATGGGTGCTCTTTGGTCAGGGGGTTGTTTGCGGCAAGAATAAGCAGAAGAGTAAGAATTTTTTTAACTTTTAACTTTTTCCACAATATCCTCAATGGCGGGTTGCAGTGTTGGAAAGCGGAAAGAAAAGCCGTTTGCCATTAGCACGCCCGGCATCATCCTGCACCCCTCAAGCACCACACCACTGAGTTCCCCAAGAACAAGACGAACGGCAAAGCCAGGAACCCCCAGAAACGTGGGCCTGTGCAGCACCTTGCCCAGGAGGCTGGTGAATTCGCTGTTGCGCACCGGGGTGGGCGCGCTCAGGTTCACCGGCCCCTGAATCTTGGGATTTTCCAGGCAGAAAAGGATTGCGCTGGTGAGGTCGTCGAGGTGAATCCAGGGGAACCACTGGCGGCCATGCCCCAGTTTTCCAGCCACGCCCAAACGAAACCCCGGCAGCATCTTGGCCAGGGCGCCGCCGTTTTTTCCCAGGACAATGCCGATGCGCAGGCAAATCACCCGCGCCTTGCCTTGCGCCCTGTGTGCCTCTGCCTCCCAAGCCTTGCAAACCGAGGCGAGAAAATCGCGGCCCGGCAAACCGTTTTCAGGTTTTTCTTCATCGCCGCAAAAACCATAATACCCCGAGGCGCTGGTGTTGATCAAAGTGACGGGCGAGGCGGGATGATCCGGAATGGCCTCGACAATGTTCCTGGTCGAATCAATCCGGCTGTGCAGGATCATCTCCTTTGCCGCTGGCGTCCAACGGGTGAAGATGCTTGTTCCGGTAAGGTTGATGATCACTTCATGGTCGGCCACTTCCTGTTGCCAGGGTCCTGGGATGAGCGGGGAGCCGGAAACCACGCGGATTCGCGGGGCGAGATCGCCGAGTTTCCTCGGGTTTCTGGCCAGGGCGGTTACCGTATGTCCTTCCTGAATAAGTTTTCGGATGAGGGCTTGCCCCAGAAAGCCGGTGGAGCCTGCGATGAATATTTTCATGAAATCCTCCGCTGTTGCTACTTCTCCAACCCGGCGGTGAAGGTCTCGATGAGTGTCATTTTCTCTGTCCGAGTCATCCGCTTGATCCTCCCTTCCCGCTGTGTCGCCTGAGCCCTGGAGGCGGCCGCTTCCGCGTAGACCAGTTGCACCGGCCGCCGCCCCTTGGTGTATTTCGCCCCCCTGTCCGCGGAGTTGTGTTCTTCCAACCTTCGCGCCAGATCCTTGGCGATGCCGCAATAAAGGGAGCCGTCCTGGCAGCGGACCAGATAGACAAACCAGGCGGCTTTGGAAACTTCCATCAGCCGCCGGCCTTTTTTGCCTGATAGCCAAGGCGGATCAGCTCCGCCAGGATTACCTCCCGGTGGTCGCCCTGCACCTCGATAATCCCGTTTTTTACGGTGCCGCCGCTGCCGCACCGTTGCTTGAGCTGCTTGGCAAGGGCGGTCAACTCGGGTTCGGCCAGGGGCAGCCCGGTGATGAGGGTTACGCCGCTGCCCTTGCGCCCCTTGGTTTCTCGCGAGACCCGGACGATGCCATCGCCCTTTGTTGTAGTCTTTTTCTGGCCGCAGTTGCACTGGGTCACGGGATTTTCGCATTTCGGGCAGGTCCGGCCATGCTCCGTGGAGTAGACCAGGCCGGAATTGTTGGTTGTTTTTTTGCGCATCCCCATTACTCCACCATCTTCAGCATCCCATCAATGGTGGTGAGCCCCCCAAGCCAGAAGGCCGGGTCGTCCAGATCAACGCCAAAGGGTTTGAGCAGCTCGGCCGGGGTATTGCTGCCCCCGGCGCGTAACAGGTCGAGGTATTTGGGCACAAAGGCGGCCCCGTCTTCCTGGTAGAGGTTATACAGAGCCAGGACCAGCAGCTCGCCAAAGGCGTAGGAATAGACATAGCCGGGGGTGCTCAGAAAATGGGGGATGTACGACCACCAGATCCCATAGTCCTCCCGCAGGGTGACGGAATCGGCGAACATGGCCCGCTGGGTGGTGAGCCAGTGGCTGGCCAATTGTTCCGGGGAGAGTTCGCCGCTCTCCCGCCGGGCGTTGTGCACCGCATGTTCGAAGCGGTTCATGGAGACCTGGCGGAACACCGTGGCAAAGATGGATTCCAGCTTCTGGCAGATAAAGGCCCGCCGTTCCTCCGGGTTGGTCAAGAGCTTGACCTGGGAGTTGAATAGGAGCAGCTCGGCAAACACCGAGGCGGTCTCGGCCAGGACCAGGGTGGTGGAGGAGTTGTAATAGCCGTTTGCGGCGGCCAGGTACTGGTGCACCCCGTGCCCCAGCTCGTGGGCCACGGTGGAGATGTCGCGCAGGCTGCCGGTGTAGTTCACCATCACGTAGGGGTGCACCTCGGGCACGCAGGGGTGGGCAAATGCCCCGCCCCGTTTGCCTTCGAGGATCGGGGCGTGGATCCATTTTTTTTCAAAGAAGTGACCGGCGATTTCCCCCATCTCCGGGGCGAAGTCGTGGAATGCGGTGAGCACCATGTCCTTGCAGGTATTCCAATCCACCAGGGCCGTGGGCAGGTGGGGCAGGGGAGCGTAGCGGTCATAGTCGCACAGCTCGTCGAGCCCGATAATCTCCTTCTTGAGCCGGTAATAGCGCTGGACCATGTCGTAGCGGGAAGTGACCGCCTCGACCAGCACCGAAACG
>JAJZPC010000100.1 GCA_021811385.1 Deltaproteobacteria bacterium
GGGAGAACAGCCGGATCAAACAATTCAGGCCTCTTTTCCATGAGACGGTCATGGAAAGCCTTGGGTTGGTTTAAGTCAGGGTTGTCCGGCTAAGATATTGCATACGGGCAAGATGCCGCATCATCGACTAATAAATCCCCCTTTGAAAAAGGGGGGCGAGGGGGGATTTTGACGGTTTGCTTGATATTGCAATTTTCTTACCGGACAACACTTGGTTAAACTCAGGGTTTTTTCGTTCCCTGCTCCGGGTACAGCCGCAGGATATCCTCTTCGCTGGCCGCCATGACCCCGCGTTCGCTGATCAGCCCGGTGATCAACCGGGCCGGGGTGACGTCAAAGCCGTAGTTCGCGCAGGGGGTATTCGGCGGGGCAATGGCGATGGTGGTCATTTCCGCCGCCTCGTTCAAGCCCCGGATATGGGTGATCTCCTCGCCGCTCCGCTGTTCTATGGGTATCTCGCTCAGGCCGTCCCGGATCGTCCAGTCAAAGGTGGAAGAGGGCAGGGCCACATAAAATGGCACCCCGTTGTCGCGGGCGGCCAGGGCCTTGAGATAGGTGCCGATCTTGTTGGCCACGTCGCCGCACCTGGTGGTGCGGTCCGTGCCGACGATGACCATGTCCACCATGCCGTGCTGCATGAGATGGCCGCCGGTGTTGTCGGCGATCAGGGTGTGGGGTATTCCTTCCTCTCCCAGTTCCCAGGCGGTGAGCTTGGCCCCCTGCAGCCAGGGGCGGGTCTCATCCACCCAGACATGCACCTTGATCCCCTCGGCATGGGCGGCGTAGATGGGGGCGGTGGCGGAGCCGTAATCCACAAAGGCCAACCAGCCCGCATTGCAATGGGTGAGGATATTCACCACCCCGCCGTTTTTCTTCCGGCTCAGCTCGGCGATGATCTCCTTGCCGTGCTCCCCGATCCTCCGGCAGAATTCCGCGTCCTCGTCGGCGATCTCGCAGGCAACGGCAAAGGCCCTGGCCCGTTTTGCCGCCAGGGTGGTCTCCTGCGCGATGGCCTCAAGCTGCCGCTTCACCGCCCAGGCCAGGTTGCCGGCGGTGGGCCGGGTTTTCACCAGATCAGCGGCCGCTTTGTGCATAAACCCGGCAAAGTTATGCTCCGGCGCGGCGAGGGCGGCAAGGTGCATGCCGAAACCGGCCGTGGCGCCGATGAGCCCGGCCCCGCGCACATGCATCTCCCGGATGGCCGTGCAGACCTCGTTCACGGTGCGCAGCTCCTCCACCACAAAACGGTGGGGAAGATACCGCTGGTCGATGATGTTTATGATGGCGCTGTCTGTGTCAGACGGCCAGATGGTTCGGTAGGGTGTTCCGGCAACGCGCATGTCCGCCCCTGGAAATCAGAGAAAAAAAGTGAAGAGATAATATGATATGAGACCCATACCAATGGTTGCGTAGATCAGCAGTCAGGACGGGCAGTCGATTTCCCGCTGTTTTTTCACCATAAAAGCAAAGGTCAGACCGGCGACAACAAGGGCGGCAAAACTGGCAAGGGCATGTGGGTTCATGGGCATATATCCTGATTGATTGACGGCTACAGGGTAAACCGGATTTTTTCCGCTGCCAAGAATTAATAATCCTCTTTCACCCTGGCCAACGTCAGCACCATCACTTCGGCAGCCCCGGCTTTTTTGAGAACCCTGGCGCACTCGTTCACCGTGGTGCCGGTGGTGAACACATCATCGACGAGGAGAATCTTTTTCCCGGCAAGTCGCTGGGGTTTCTCAACCGTAAAGGCATTTTTGAGATTGGTGCGGCGGGCCGCGCCATTGAAACTGGTCTGCGGCTCGGTTTGGCGGGAACGGATCAGGAGGTCGTGGGCAACCCGGCGGTCTTTCGGGAAAAAGGCGCGGGCCAAAAGCAGGGCCTGGTTGAAGCCGCGCTCCCGCAACCGTTTTTGGTGCAAGGGCACGGGGATGATCCAGTCCGCCCCCGCCACTTCGGCAAGATGCGGCTGCCGGAGCAGGTTTTTGGCAAACCGGGTGAAGGTTGGCAGACAGGCGGTCTTTCCCTGGTACTTGAAGCGGTGGACCACCTCTTTCATCGGTTCTTCATAGAGAAAGAACGCCCTGGCCCGGGTGAAATGCGTTGGGGTGGCGAGGCAGGGTCCGCAGTGATGGTCGCCTCCCGCTGCCTTGAGATAGATCCTGCCGCAACAGGGGCAGAGGGGGCTTTCCATGAAATGGAGCCTCTCAAGGCAGGCCGGGCAGAACAACAGCTCCGGCGCCGGGCCAAGCGGCTTTTCGCAGGCAAGACAGAAGGAGGGCAGCAGGAGATCGAGGAGGGCTTTACAGAACGAGAGCATGGTCGGCCATGAATCGCTTCAGCACCATCAGGCCATCCGGGGTGAATTTTTCAGCGGCGGCCAAGGACAGCACCGCATCCACCCCGAGAAAAAACCCATCCTCCACCTCTTCCGGCTGGAGGACGAACGGACCCTCTGCCAGACAGGAAAAGACCCTCCCCCAGACCCGGTTGTTGTCCGCCTCATGGTAAAAATCGAAATGGCTTTTGAGGGCAACCTTGCGCACGCCCAGCTCCTCGGCCAGTTCGCGTTTGGCGGAAAGCTCGTAGGATTCCCCGGCCAGGACCACCCCGCCGGTGGCGACATCCAGGTAGCCGGGATAGATATCCTTGCTCATGGTCCGTTTCTGGACAAAGATTTCCCGGCTCCGGTTAAAGACCAGGATGTAGCAGGCCCGGTGGACGAGGCCCCCCTCCCGCATCACCCGTCTGGAAACCTGCGCCACCTCCTGGTTCTGCTCGTCGACGATCTGAACTATTTCATCCGCGGGATTCATTTTTTCAAGGGCTCCACTCTGCTGCTTTGCAAAAAAAGTAATTCTCTTATACCATGAAACACAAGGGCGGGGCAGGGAAGAAAAGGGTTTCCATTGCCGAACCAAGCCATAATACAAGGATCGGGGTGGTCATGGAAAAAAAATTCCAGTTTTCTCTCAGTTATCTCTTCATCGCCCTGGCCATCTTCATCCTCCTCCAGAACTGGCTTTCGCCGCAGATCAACAATGTTTCCTACAGCCAGTTCAAGAATTACGTGGCGGAAAAAAAGATCAATTCCGTGGTCATCTCCTCAACCCTGCTCAAGGGGTATGAAAAGGTCGAGAGCGACAAGAAGGAGCCGATGTTCCCCAAGGCCCTTTACGTGACCCCCCGCATCGACGACAAGAACCTCGTTGAGTTCCTGGAAAAATACGGGGTGGACATCATCGCGGCCAACGAAAACACCTTTCTGCGCACGCTGCTCTCCTGGATCCTGCCCACCCTCTTTTTCGTCGGAATCTGGATGTTCATGATGAAACGCATGGGCCAAACAGGGGCCGGGGGCATGATGACCCTGGGCAAGTCCAAGGCCAAGATCATCGCCCAGACCGATCTTGGGGTGGATTTCAAGTCGGTGGCCGGCCAGGAGGAGGCCAAGGTGGAGCTGGCCGAGGTGATCGAGTTCTTGAAGACCCCGGAGAAATTTACCCGGCTGGGCGCCAAGATTCCCAAGGGCATTCTCCTGGTCGGCCCTCCGGGCACGGGCAAGACCCTGCTGGCCAAGGCGGTGGCAGGGGAATCCGGGGTGCCGTTTTTCTCCATCAGCGGCTCGGATTTCATCGAGATGTTCGTGGGCTTGGGCGCGGCCAGGGTGCGCGATCTTTTCGAGCAGGCCAATGCCAAGGCGCCCTGCATCGTGTTCATCGACGAGCTGGATTCCCTGGGCAAGGCCAGGGGCAGCGGCATGATGGGCGGCCACGACGAGCGGGAGCAGACCCTGAACCAGCTGCTGGCCGAGATGGACGGCTTTGAGGTGAACAAGGGGGTGGTGATCCTCGCCGCCACCAACCGGCCCGAGATCCTGGACCCGGCCCTGCTCAGGCCTGGGCGTTTCGACCGCCACATCCTGGTGGACCGGCCGGACCTCAAGGAGCGGGTGGCGATTCTGGCGGTGCATGCCAAGGGGATCAAAATTGCCCCGGAGGTTGATCTGGAGATCATCGCCCGCCGCACCCCCGGTTTTACCGGGGCGGATCTTGCCAATCTGGTCAACGAGGCGACCCTGCTCGCGGTGCGCAAGGGCAAGGAGCAGGTGGAGGGTACGGAGTTTGAAGCGGCCATCGACCGGATCGTTGCCGGGTTGGAGAAAAAGAACCGGGTGCTCAACGAGACGGAGAAGAAGACCGTGGCCTACCACGAAACCGGCCACGCCCTGGTGGCCACCTTCCGCAACAGCGCGGAAAAGGTGCATAAGATCAGCATCGTGCCTCGCGGCATCGGCGCCCTGGGCTACACCATGCAGCTGCCCACCGAGGACCGTTTTTTGATGTCCAAGACCGAGCTGCTGGAGAAGATCGACGTGCTGCTGGGGGGGAGAGCCGCGGAAAGGATCATCTTCAACGAGATCACCACCGGCGCCCAGAACGATCTCCAGCGCGCCACGGACATCGCCCGCAGCATGGTGGCCATGTACGGGATGAACGAGAAACTCGGCCAGGTCACCTACCTGCAACAGGCCAACCAGTTCCTGCAGCAGGGGTTGTTCCAGCAAAAGGAGTTCAGCGACCAGACCGCCTTGCTCATCGACGAGGAGGTGCGCAAGATCATTGATGAGCGCATGGCCGGGGTGGAAAAGACCCTGAATGAACAGCGGTCCTTGCTGGAAAAGATAGCGAAAACCCTGCTTGAGAAAGAAGCCCTGGACGATGAGGAGTTCAAGGCGCTGCTGGCGGAAGGGGCTCCATGAGAAAAATTTCTCCGCCGCCGTTCACCATCACCTCAGCCATTGTTTCCCTGGTGGCGGAGATCGGTCAGGCGGTGGGGAGTCTTTCGGTGTTCGCGGCCCAAGCCAAGGCCCTCCGGCTGCGGCGCATCAATCGCATCCGCACCATCCACGGCTCGCTGGCGATCGAAGGCAATACCCTGAGCCAGGAGCAGATCACCGCCATACTGGAAGGCAAGCGGGTCATCGCTCCACCTCGGGAGATCCAGGAGGCGCGCAATGCCATCAAGGCCTATGACCTGTTCGGGCAGTGGCAGCCCTGGCGGCAAGAAGATCTGCTGGCGGCCCACGGCATCATCATGGGCGGCTTGCTTGATGCGCCCGGAAAGTTCCGCGCCGGCGGGGTCGGCATCATGGCGGGCAAGGATGTCATTCACCTGGCGCCGCCCGCGGACCGGGTGCAACCCCTTGTGCGGGATCTGCTGCACTGGCTGAAAACAACCGCCGAACACCCGCTCATCGCCAGTTCGGTGTTTCACTACGAGTTTGAGTTCATCCATCCGTTTGCCGACGGCAACGGCCGCATGGGACGACTCTGGCAAACCTTGATCCTCAGCCGCTGGAACCCCATTTTCGCCCATGTTCCCGTGGAAAGTCTCGTCCACGAACACCAGCGGGAGTACTATGCGGCCCTGAATCAAAGCACCGGCAAAGCCGACTCCGCGCCATTCATCGAGTTCATGCTGAAGATGATTCTCGGCGCACTCACCCCCCAAGTCACCCCCCAAGTAACCCCTCAAGTCGCACGGCTGCTGCAAGTGCTGATTGGCGAGATGTCCAGGGAAGAAATTCAGCGCGCTCTGGGCCTGCAGGACCGGAAGTCGTTCCGCGCACGGTACCTCGCCCCAGCTCTGACCGAAGGCTTGCTTGCAATGACCATCCCCGGCAAACCAAACAGCCGTTTACAGAAATACCGGCTGACCGAAACCGGGCTCGCATGGCGACAAGGGGTGTGAGACCGAGATGAGTACTAGTTCCCTCTCTCACCCCGGGATGCTATAATTCCCGGACCACATCGGTCACCACGGTGATCAGTTGTAGTTCCCTCTCTCACCCCGGGATGCTATAATCAGGAGCATAGATGGTGTTGCCAGCCTCCCGTTGTAGTTCCCTCTCTCACCCCGGGATGCTATAATCCTCCACCAGCATGCGCATCCGGTTGCCAAGTTGTAGTTCCCTCTCTCACCCCGGGATGCTATAATGGAAGAAAAATAAGGAGGAACATTCATGGCGTTGTAGTTCCCTCTCTCACCCCGGGATGCTATAATGATGGGCATGTGCTTGAGGTTGATCCGCGAGTTGTAGTTCCCTCTCTCACCCCGGGATGCTATAATTTCAGCAGAGGCAATATCATCAAGCGTTAAGTTGTAGTTCCCTCTCTCACCCCGGGATGCTATAATTCGGCAACCAGAAAACCCGCTCCCAGCTTTGTTGGGAGCGGGTTTTCTGGTAAAATTTTTCGCTCAAAAAAGCAGCATCTGCGCCGCATTCACCTTTTTTTCCTGCAATTTTTTCACTCCCAAGAGCAGCTTCATGCTGGCAAACTGTTTTTCGCTTACTTGCAAGCAACGCACCGACCCGATCGGGGGGAGACTTGCCGCCAAGCGGTTGAGGTGCGTTTCGGCATCGTCAAAGCCATTGACCACCCTGCCATAGACCGACCACTGGATCATGTCGTAGCCGTCGTTGAGCAGAAAACGGCGGAATAGGGTGTAGGCGCGTTTTTCCGCCTTGGTGACAGTAGGTAGATCAAAGAAAACCATCAGGCGCATGAATCGGCGAGTCTCCTTGCTCATGATGGCTTGCCAGTCAGTCCAGGCAATGTAAGGTTGTACTCCCCATCCGTCACGCGCTGTCCCAGGCTGATGACAGTGGCGTCGATAAGTGCCAGAATGGTGCTTGTGCCTAAGGATTTGCCGTTTTCGAGTCGGGGGGCATCCTTGTGTAGCAGACTAATCAGTTGCGCCTTGGTGGAAGTGTTCAGTGTTTCTTCGGGTTGGGCATCACGGCAGATGGTCAACACCAGGGCATCCACGAGCGGGCGATAGGGTTCGATCAGGTCGTCGGCCAGCATGA
>JAJZPC010000021.1 GCA_021811385.1 Deltaproteobacteria bacterium
CCGCACGTTCGTTGCCGTTATGGGCTCGCGTTGCGGTGCCGGCGATCGCCGGCACCGTATGCGGACTGACCATGTGGGCGGGCCATCGCTGGATCAGGCAGCCGCGCGGACCCGAATACATGGAGGCAGTGCACGTGGGCGACGGCGTACTGCCGCTCGGCCCCAACCTCGTCCGGACGGGTTCCTCGCTCCTCGGCGTGAGCGGAGGCATTACCATCGGCCGCGAAGGAACCATGATCCAGTTTGCGTCCCTGGCCTCCTCGCTCCTCGGGCGGATTTTTCATGCCGATGAGTCCCACCGCAGGCTGATCGTTGCCTGCGGCGCAGCAGCTGGCTTTGCGGCCGCGTATCGTGCCCCGATCGCGGGCACCCTGTTTGTCGCGGAAATTATTCTCGGCGGACTGGCGCTCCGGGAAGTAAGCGCCGTTCTCGTCGCCGCCGTAATTTCCCTGCTTACTGTGCATGCAATGGGAGCTAGCGGTCCGCTCTATATTGCGCATGCCGTGCCCCAGGTAGGATTTAACGACCTCTTTGATGTAACTCTCGTGGGCGTGGCGGCCGGATTGTTCGGTCCCGTGTTTCTGTGGCTGCTCCATACCTCAAACAAACGCTACCAGGCGCTGTTCACCTTTTTGCCCGCGCGCATGGGCCTGGCCGGGCTGGCCATCGGGCTGCTGTCGTTTGTGCGGCCCGAGGTCTGGGGCAACGGTGTCAGCGTGTTGCAGTCCTTCCTGTCCACCCATTGGGCATTGAGTTCGGTATTGGCTGTGTTTGCGCTACGACTGGTCGCAGTAATGTTTGCCAGCGCGGCAGGCATTCCCGGCGGCGTGCTCACCCCGACCCTGGTGACCGGCGCCGCTTTGGGATTGATCATCGGTCAAACGATGCTGACCCCGTCGGCAGACCATTCCCAGACGCTCTGGATACTGGTCGGGGCGGGCAGCCTGCTCGCGGCAACCACCCATGCCCCGGCGATGTCCGCTCTCATGGTTTTCGAGACCACGCACAACTACCATGTGGTTCTCGCAGCCCTGCCTGCCTGCGTTATCGCCTCCGTTATCGGCAGCCTGCTGCGTCACCAGTCAATCTACACAGAAGCCCTGGGGTTGGAGGAACACGGCCCCGCCGCATCCGCCGCTGCGCGCCGGACAATATTACCCAAAGCACGCCCGTTTCACCTGAGATCCTCTGTCGTTGCGGCGGACGTCGTCGAGGAGAAAAAGGCAGCTTAGAAGAAAGAGAAATGGGGACAGAACTATTTTTTAGTAGTTACAGAGAAAATAAATTTGTCCCCATTTTTGCGCTAAGACCTGATCCCGACAGTTCCTTAATATACTGAATCGTGATCGCCCACGTTTACCGGGATGACCTCCTGTTCCTGAATCAGAAACTCAAGGGTGATTCGATAGGCAAGATTGATTGAAACCGAATGCAAATCCGAGAGCCGCCCGGACAACGGATGCAGACGGAGTGAGGGATGAAACGGATTGGCCTCCAGCAGCTGCAGTGTTTTCAGATACTGTTTTTCCAGATCGGGATGACATTTCAAAAATCGCAGGGCACGTTTTTCATACTGCTCGGTAAAAACCAGCGACCAACTCATCCTTGAGCAGCCTTCAGACGGGCCAGATGGTCTTCGGCGCTTTCCTTGACAAAACGCCCTTCGGCGATGTCTGCCCGGGTCTGCGCAAGGGCCGCTTCCAGCTCGCACTCCCTCAGGTAATGGTAATGCTCCATATCCATAACCACAAATCGCTCCTTGCCCCGAACAGAAATGACTGCTTCCTGACGATGGGCAAGCACGGCCTCAATGGCGGAAACGCCTTTTATTTTCAGATCATTGGCAGATAGATTCGACATGCCTTGCCTCCTTGGTATTCTTTACAGCACTTTCAACCACACCATTAACAGCAATATAGGTAATATTGTTTCTGCTGTAAAGCCCTTTTCCTTGGAGCGTTCTGGTAAAATTTACTTTTCAAGACCTAACCCCGACAAGCTTAATTCAAAAAATTTATCAAGAGGATTTTGACTCACTTGGGCGATGCCACTTCACCATTACTCACTGGGATCTGACCTTTTCCGAGGCGTCGGAAGCTTTCGCCGAACGGGAGGACGAATCTTATTCATGTCCAGAGTGCGCCTCAGCATGTGCTCAAGCATTCTGGGAAACTCCATCGCGAACATATGAGACTCCTTCCCGCCGAAGCCAAACTCTTCCATGAAGGGGCTGTGCATCATCATTTCGGAGAAACGACGTAGTCTCTTCATCTCGCGCTCGATCGCTTCTGCATTCTTTTCTTTAACAGCCCTGTATACTTCCATCGCCAGCTCATAGAGCCAGGGCATATCATCGCGGACCAGGCTTGCCGCCATGAGGATGGCGACTGGATCGCCAGGATCGCCCGACATGTGTATAATATCCTCAAACATCATCGGGTGAAAGCGACGTACTCTCCGACGGCGAAAAGGATCGCCGCTTTCTGCCAACCGCTCTGCTACACGTGACGGCAAAGCTTTCATTTCCTCCGCAAGCTTTGCAACAGCAGTCTCGTCGATCTCCTCTTTCGTCTTGGCCTTAGCACCGCCAGACGTCAGCTTCTCTAGAAGCCCCGCCTCCGTCGCCTTGAAGGCCGCCACCTGAGTCTTGACGACATCACTATCGAGCTCAAGACCTGGGACTCGTCTGGCAAGTTGATTGACAAGTTTCGTTAGATCACCCTCGCTGTCGTCCATGTTCATGAACTGATAAAACGGACCGGCACTCACACGGGTGAGTTGCACACCAAGCGCAACTCCAACGACAGGAGTATTCAACTTGCCCTTGGCCACGCCTGCCTCAAACAGAATCCACGGGCGATCGAGGCTGCGCTCGGTGAAGAGACACACCACGTCCGAAGTGGACTGAAGCTGCTCCATCAAACGCTTATACCACTCGTCGCCAAAATCAATACCCTCGGTGCCCTTTTTGTCGGAAGACCTGAATGTTTTAATCATTCCGGCGCTGACGCTCTTGAGTAGTTTACTGAACGCTTCAGCAAGCTCCGCGTCTCGCGCATCATGACTTATGAAAACAAGCGGGTTTAATGCGCTAGACGCCAGCAGTTCGGCATCGGGTGAGGCTTTCGACTTGTCTGATTCGCTCATCATTTCTCCTTAAGATTGAGTCACCCAACGTGGTGCTAAAAAACATCAAGGGACGTACTTAAAACATTGACTTGATTGCCCCCAAATGACACCTATCCCAATCTTCACACTACCCCTGTTTCCGATTAATAAGCCCGCCCACCGCCGCCATGATATCCGCGGGCAGCACCATCATCTTGGCGTTGGAGGATTCGGCCAGTTTGCGCATCCCTTCGATGTAGCGGTTGCCCAACAGGAACATGGCCGGCAGGTCGTTGTCCCCCACCGCGTCGGCAATATCCTTGATGGCCTTGGCCGAGGCGTCGGCCAGGATGATCTGGGCCTCGGCCTCCATGCGGGCCGCCTCCAGGGTGCCTTCCGCCCGCTGGATCATTGCCTGTTTTTCCCCTTCCGCCGCCAGAATCGCCGCCGCCTTGAGCCGGGCCGCGCCCGCCTGCTTCTCCATGGCCTCCTGCATGGTGTCGGAGGGGCGGATGTCCTGGATCTCCACGGATTTGACCACCAAGCCCCAGTCCACCACATCGTCGCTGATCTGGCTCTTGAGCAGCGCCTTGATCTTGTCCCGGGAAGAGAGCGCATCGTTCAGGGTCATGTTGCCGATGATGGCGCGCAGGTTGGTCATGACCAGGTTGCGGATGGCGTACTTGTAATCGGAGATGCCGTACATGGCCTTTTCCGGGGAGAGCACCTTGATGAAGGCAATGGCATTGCACCAGATCACCGCGTTGTCGGCGGTAATCGCCTCCTGACGCTCGATGTCCAGGGGTTCGTCCATGGTCATCACCCGGTAGGCCACCTGATCGATGTAGGGGAGGATGATGTTGAGCCCCGGCTTGAGGGTCTGGTGGTATTTCCCCAACCGCTGCACCACGAACTCATGGCCCTGGGGCACCATCTTGACCCCGGCCACGATGGTGATGACAACGAGCGCCAGCAGAACAAAGACGATAACGGTGAAGATCGGCATGTTTTCTCCTTTTTCCGGTTAAGAGACGATGAAAAACTACGCCTTGCGCACCTTCAGTTTCGACCCCAGCACATCCACGATCACGCAGCGGTCGCCCACGGCCAGGGGTTCCTCGGCAATGAACTCCCACTCGTCGGAACCCAGCACCGCCACGGAGAAGCGGACCATGCCCGCGGGAAAATCCCCCGGCTTGATAGCGGAGACGATGCCGGTCTCGCCGAGCACCGACTCCTTGCCCTGCCCTGCCTGGGAGCGGGCTTTGGCGTTTTTCAAAAACCCGAACCAGCCGATGGCAAAGGAGAGCGCGGAAAGGACAACGAAGATGGCGGTCTGGACGGTGAGGTCGGTCACCCAGTAGGAGGCGATGCCGGTGAGCAGGGCGGCGATGCCGAACCAGATCACGACAAAGGAGGGAATCACTATTTCCAGAACGATCAGGACGACGCCGAGAATCAGCCAGTAGCCAAAATACATCGCTTCACTCCTTGGTTTTTCCGTAACAAAAGAGGCTCTTGCAAAATGATTTATTGTGCTTCGACAGGCTTGTATGGTTTTTACAACTCAATTTTGAGAAGCTAAGAAGAAGAGCCGGGGTGGAGGGACTTCGACTAGCATCTGCCGCGCTGCGGACAGACTTACTGAGAAATCTCCCACCCACACCCCAAACGTCGATGAAGAATCTAGCGGCATATATATTGACCGCCGATTTGAACGCAAGCTAACGTCGGTGTGTGCCACCCCAGCATTGTTATTTTACTTCTGGAGGCTACCATCATGCAAACCTTTCTGAACATTGGGGTGGATGTTGCCAAAGACGAAGTTGTTGTGGCTTGTGCCGTGCAAAGTTTTTCTGTTCACAGCGTTGCCAATCAGCATGAAGCTTTGTTGGCTTGGCTGAAATCCCTGCCCGCAGGTAGTCGCATCGGCTTGGAGTCTACGAGCTGCTATCACGAGTTGCTGGCTGATCTGGCGCATAGGCAAGGCTATACCGTATTTCTGCTTAACCCAATGGATACCCGCCACTACGCCAAGGCCATGGGCAACCGCGCCAAAACCGACCGGGTGGATGCCGAACTCATCGCCCGTCTCATCGCGCAAGAGCATACTCGCCTGCGCCCCTACACGTCCCCCACGGCCAACCAGCGCAAGCTGGACCATCTGATCCGGCGGCGCGCCAAGATCGTCCGCATCAAGGGCACGCTCAAGCTGACGATGGCCAACCTGGGCGGGTTTGCCCCTGAGCTCAAAGCGGTTTTGTGCAAGCTCGACGCCTTGATTGCCAAAATCGATACAGCCATGGCAACGATTGCTGCCCGTTCCCCACAACACGAGGAGACACAACAGCGGTTGCAAACCATTGTGGGGGTCGGCCCTCTGGTGGGCATGGCGCTGACCAATACGTTGGAACGAGTTCCTTTTCGCAATGCGGATGCGTTCGTCGCATTCACCGGTTTCGATCCCAGAGCGAATGACTCCGGTCACAAGGCTGGCCGTAGACGCTTATCCAAACGCGGCCCCGGAGAGTTGCGTCGCCTGCTATTTAACGCCGCGATGTCCGCCGTCAAAACCAAGGTCTGGAAACCTATCTACGAATATTACCGCTGTAAAGGCTGGAGCACGACCGCAACGCTGGTGATCATCGCCCGTAAAATCGCCCGAGCCGCCTGGTCTATTCATCATTACCGCTCGACATTTAACCCGCAACGGCTTACAAAATGCTTGACGTAAACCATAGAATCTCAGCATGAACGGAAGAAACTATAATGATTTCAAGCTGGTTACCGTTCGCCCTGAGCCTGTCGAAGGGTTGTTCCCTCTTTTTGCAAGAGGCTCAAAAAAAGAGAGTTCATGGGCATCTTCCCTGTGGCGCCCCGATTCCTGACCACCTTATCACGTTTCAGCCGTTGCTTTCCATGGGAAAATCCTGGCCGGGTTTTCCCGAAAGCTTTCGCCAGGCAAGGAATCACGAAACAGTTTCTCCGTCTCCCTATGGCAAAAAGAAACAAACCGGCGTATTATGGATTCCGGAATATTGAGAGCGCTGCATCGAGGGAATACACAGTGAAGGACGCGACATGAGCACAACCCAGGCAAGCAGCCCGCTGCACGGTATCACCCTGGAGATGATCCTTACCCGGTTGGTGGAACACTACGGCTGGGAAAAGCTGGGGGAGAAGATCACGATCAACTGCTTCACTAAAGACCCCAGCATCAAATCAAGCCTCAAATTCCTGCGCAAAACCCCGTGGGCCAGAAAGAAGCTGGAAAGCCTCTACCTGCACACCAGACTCCGCAAGGAAATTCTTCAACAACCCGTTTCCCCCCTGCCACAGCAGTAACCGCGGCCGACCGGCGGATACAGGGGGAACCCTCCTTTCCCAGCCTTACGGATTCCCCTTTCACATTGACATTTGCCTCCTCAGTACCCATAGTTATACACAGAAGGAGGTCATGCAAATGATATCCATCAACAACCTCGGCCTCTCCGGCCTCAAAACAATCCTCAACATCCAGTCTGCCGCCGACAGCCAAAGCAGCTCCTCCCCCCAATTGGAGGACATTCTCCAGGCCAAGGCGGACTCGGTGCTCGTCTCCGCCGCCTCCCAAAGCCTCGGCAAAACCTATCAGCGCCTCAAGGCCACCGGCAACGAGGCCGCAACAAGCGGCTTTTCCAAGATCGTCCAGAGCTTCGGCAGCGACATCTCCGGAAAGGCCATTGCCGATATCGCCATGGCCACCGGGCAAATGGGCAGCGAGGATCTGCAGCGCTACGGCTCAATAGCCGGGTCGGTCAGCAGCCTGGGCAACTCCGCCATCTTTGCGAAATTCACCTCCCAGGCAGCCACGGCCTTTGGCGCCGGCCAGGAACTGGGGCGCGGCTACCTGAACGCCACAAACGCCATCCTCGAGGCTGAATACAGCGGCAGCCGCCAGGAAGTCATCGACCAAAAGCTCACCAATCTCAGCGATTTCATGGCCAAGTTCAGCGAGCTTGGCAAGCCTGCCGAGGCAAGCGAAGCCGGCATCACCGCCTTTACCGAGTTTGCGAACTCCATCGGCGCCATGACCAAGGGCACGGATATCTCCGCCGCCATAGACAACTACACCGGACCATTGGAAGATAGCGCCTCCGCATGACCCGGATTGGCGAGGTGTCCGAAGCGGGACGAAATGCGTTTTGGCATGCTCAGGCGCACAAACTCTTCCCGCCAGGGCTCAATGCTCCCTGGTTCGGGCCTCACGCGCCTGTTCACGCGGCGCAACCTTGGCCAATTCAGCGAGCTCCTCGGCCAGCAGGTCCAGCATGTCGTCCACCGACATAATGCCGGCAAGTTCTCCGTCTTGCTTGACAACCGGAATCCGCCGGATGCCGTTGGCCCGCATGAGCCGAATGGTTTCAACCACCCCCTCGCTCTCCTGCACGCTGACGAGCTGCGGCCCCATGATATCGCCGACGGTGAAATCGGCAACCGGCAAGGACTTGGCGATAATCTCGATCACGATATCCCGGTCGGTCACCATGCCCACCGGCACTCGCTTCCCCCCGGCCTCGTCCACGACCACCAAGTCGCCCACATGGTACCGACGCATGAGCTGCGCGGCTTCGATGATACTGGTTTTCCTGGTGGCAAACACTACTTCCCGGTTGCAAAACTCTCCAATGGGCATAGTCTTTCCTCCCGACAGGTTGATGCGCGACCTTCCACTTTTATTGGCTATTTTCCCGGGGTGCCGTGACCTTGCAAAAGTTCATTTATCTTCCGGCCAAACAATCCGGCGCTCTTCGGGCCATCACCGGTAACAATACTGGTGTCCACCGTGACTCCAGCCCCGGTATATTTCGCCCCCTTGCCCTTGATTGACTCGACTTCACTGCCGAAAACCGTGGCGTTCTTTCCCTTGAGCAGTCCGGCATTTGCCAGGATTACCGGGGCCACGCAGATGGCAGCGACGACCTTCCCCTGCCCGGACATCTCTTGGGCAATCCGCAAGGCATCACGGTCGGTAAAATAGATCTTGGAACCGCCGCCCCCCACAAAGACTACGGCCGCGTAGTCCTTCGCCTCTACCTCCGCGAGGGTGAGGGTCGCGGTGGCGGAACCGCCGCGCGAACCCCGGCAAACGCCCTTTACCAGACCGGCAATGACAATCCGGTGCCCGGCCTTTTCCAGCTCCTCCCGGGTGAGAAACAACTCCTCATCCCTGAATCCCTCGGGGGCAATGATCATAAGCACTGTCGCCATAGCAAGCCTGGGTGTTGTTTGTTTATCCACTCGGATGGCATGCCAACCTGGAACCAGCGTATCACATTTCCGACCCTGCGTTCCATGGAGAAAATTTTTCTCATTTTTTCAATAAGATATACCTGATCACGATGACGCAACCTTGAAGGGAACGGCCACACCGGGCTCCCAAAACGAAAAAATGACAAATCCCGATAGTGAGCTGTGTGAAAACCGCGCCGCCCTCTCTCTCATCCTTTGCCTTTGGCCGGGATTTGCGCGGCATCAATGGTGCTAACATCCACCCCTTTTCCCGAAAGAACTATTGACGACACAAGAACCTGTATGCGTAAATAAACAATACCCTGGCGGAATTCCAAGCGAACCGGAGCCTTCGTGGAAAAGGAAGCAAAAATGGTTTCTCGGCGGCGCCTCATGATGTTTTTGGGTTTCTTGCCACTCACCCTGGCATTGCCCGGTTGCGAGTGGTTGGCCGACAAACCCGTTTCCATTGGCGCGTACGTTTGGCCGGGATACGAGCCGATATTTCTTGCGCGGAATCAAGGGTGGTTGGATGCACAACAGGTGCGCCTGGTGGAGACGACCTCAACCACCGATTCCCTGAAAGCGCTCACCGAAGGCAGGGTGGATGGGGCCGCGTTGACCCTGGATGAGGTGTTGAAAGCGCGAGCGAGCGGTCTGCCGCTTTCCGTGGTGATGATCTTTGATATCTCGGCCGGTGCGGATATGGTGGTTGCGCGGCCCGGCATCAAGAATCTCGCCGACCTCAAGGGGCGACGCATCGGCATCGAGCAAGGTGCGGTGAGTGAATTGATGTTGACCGAATCCCTGCGGGCTGCGGGATTGACAAAAGAAGAGGTCACACTGGTCGAGCTCCCCGTTGACCAACAATCAGATGCTTGGGCGAACAATCAATTGGATGCCGCCGTCACCTATGAGCCGGTGGCCAGCAAGCTGCTGGGGCAAGGCGCGCGCAAGCTGTTCGATAGTCGGCAAATTCCCAACCTCATCGTTGATGTATTGGCGATACGCAACGATGTCCTCGATCGGAGCCACGCAAGGGCGATTCGTCACCTGATAGCCGCGCATTTTCACGCGCTCAATCATCTGACGAGAAATCCGCAGGACACCGCTTACCGGATGGCTCCCCGCCTTGGTCTGCCGGCGGCGCATGTGCTTTCCGTTTTTAAGGGGTTGATGTTACCCGACGCTGCCGAAAATTATCGTTTGCTTGCCGGGACTTCCCCCGAGTTGCTTCCCGGCGCCCGGAAACTGTCAGCCGCCATGGTCAAGAATGGGCTGCTCAAACAGGATGATCCACTCACCGCACTGATACGCGCCGATTTTCTGCCCACTGATTTTCAGCAAAACTGATCATGGAGCGACTCATGCCCAGACCCCCACTCATGCGCGTGCTGATGCTGTTGTTTTGCCTGATCTGCGCAGCACACCTGCCCACTGCAAGTTACGCCGCAGAACCGGTGAAGATCGGCGTGCTGGCATTCCGCCCCAAACCGCAAACGATGAAACAGTGGCGACCTTTGGCCGTCGCACTCAAAAAGGCCTTGCCGGAGTATGATTTCGTGGTGGAAGCACTCACCTATTCCGAGTTGAATCAGGCGGTAGCCACCCGCCAGCTGGATTTCGTACTGACCAATTCCGGCCACTATGTGATGTTGGCGAGGCGTAACGGATTGTCTTCCCCACTTGCCACCCTGGCCCTCGATGAAAAGGACCAGGCCGTCACGGTATTCGGTGGCGTCATTTTCTGTCGTGCGGAACAGGAAAATATCAACACGCTGCTCGACATCAAGGGCAAGTCCGTTGCCGCCATTGACCCCGAATCCCTGGGCGGCTATCAGATGCAGGCGTATGAACTCAGCCGGGCGGGGCTTCGTCTGCCGCGGGATATCAAACTGCTCAGCACCGGCATGCCCCATGACACGGCTGTCGAGGCAGTGCTGAGCGGTCGGGCCGAGGTCGGTTTCGTGCGCAGCGGCGTGCTGGAAAACCTGGCGCGAGAAGGCAAGATTGATATCAAACAGCTCAAAATTATCAATCGCCAGAATCTCCCCGATTTTCCGATGCAAATTTCCACCCAGCTTTATCCGGAGTGGCCGTTTGCCGCCATGCCGCATATCGAGGAAACCATTGCCAGACGCGTCGCCGCCGTACTTTTCCTGCTGGAAGATGACAAGGCTGCCATCCACGCCATGGGCATCCACGGTTTTGTCGTGCCCGCCGATTACAGTTCAGTGGAAGACATGTTGCGGGAACTCCGTGTGCCCCCTTTCGAAATCGCGCCTCAAGTTACCCTGCAAGACGTCTGGTCGCACTATCGCGGGGAAGTAATCGCGGGCTTGCTCGCCGTTGGGGTGATCTTGACCCTGGGGGTGATTTTACTGGCAACGCTTCGAAGACTGACGGCAAAGCATCAAATTGTGCTGCGGCAGCAGCATAGCTTGCAAGAGAATGAAGAGAAGTTCCGCACCGTGGCCGACTATACCCCGGGATGGGAATACTGGGAGGGACCGCAACACGAAATCATCTACATGAATCCCTCGTGCGAGGCCATCACCGGCTACTCCCGCGCCGAGTTCATCGCCGATCCAAACCTGCTCATGCGCGTTATCCACCCGGATGACCGCCAACCGTCGGAGATCCACCGACACGACATCAGCAATCAGGAGGATGGAATGCTGAATTTCCGTGTTGTCCGGCGCGATGGCGGGATACGCTGGATCGAACATATCTGCCACCCGGTCTGGGGCAACGACGGAGTATTCAAGGGACGGCGGATCAGCAACCGCGACATCACCGAGCGCAAACGCTTGGAAGCCGAGGTCATGAAAATCAGAAATCTTGAGTCCCTTGCCATCCTGGCCGGCGGTATCGCGCATGATTTCAATAATCTGTTTCAGGTGCTCATCGGCAACATCCAGCTTGCCAAGATGAATACCAAGGAATCAAGCGAGGCGTTCCCGTTTCTGGAAACGGCCGAGCAGGCGTACGGGTTGGCCACGAAGCTTACCAATCGGCTTATTGCCTTTTCCCCAGGCGGCGACATCCTCCCGATAAATATTCAGCCGGCGAGTTTCATAGAGGAAGAAACGATTTCCGCCTTGGAAGGTTCCGGACTGGTGGCCGAATTTGACCTTGCGGATACTCTTTATCCCATCAAGGTTGAGCCTCCACAATTCCGCAATGTCATAAAACAGATGGTGCTGAACGCCAGGGAGGCCACGCCCCCGGCAGCAAACGGCAAACTCCGGATAATGGCCGCCAATGTGTCGCTGCTGGAGAACCACGAAAAACAGCCGATCCTGCCCCCCGGCAACTATGTGAGGATTTCGATCGAGGACCATGGATGCGGAATCAGCAAGGAGAATCTACCCCAGATCTTCGATCCCTACTTTTCCACCAAGCAACGTGGCTCCCAGAAGGGCATGGGGCTTGGGCTTACACTATGCGATACGATCATAAGGAAACACGGCGGCGCGATCACCGTGGATTCGGAACCGGGCAAGGGAACCACCTTCCATATCTACCTCCCTGCCGTTGTGGCGTAGATTGGGAGGCTGGGAAAATGATGCGCGGACAAAAAAAAAGGAGAAACAAGCGACATTTGCTCGTTTCTCCTTGATTTCTCACTTGGTGACCTCTACGGGACTCGAACCCGTGTTACCGGCGTGAGAGGCCAGCGTCCTAGACCGCTAGACGAAGAGGCCATGCTGTGCGCCATTATCTAAATGATGGGAGGGAGTTTGTCAATCTTTTATTCCTCTCCTCCGCCCTCCGGGAAGGGAGAAAAACTCGCAACCATCCTGTTTCAATCCATAAATTTTCTACCAGCCTCTTCCGCCCGCGCCAGGGTGGCCGCATCCTTTGCCATGTCTCCCCGGCCGTCCATGCCCTTTACCGCAAACTCCCCGCCGTAAGCCATGCCCATGGCGTCAAAGGCGTACTTAGCCGTTAGAATCGCGCCTTCAAAAACCCGTTCCCCATGGGTGGCGGAGACGGTCACCAAAAAACCTTTACGGGTGGGATCCTTACGCCACTCGCCTTTTTCGGTCAACAGACGCTTTCTGTTCCACAGGGCTTGGCATCGATCAACAAAACCCTTGGCCTGGGCGGTGATTCCGTAAAAATAGATGGGGGAGGCAAGAATCACCCGTTGCGATTCAAGGATTTTGGGATACATCGCCTGCATGTCGTCCTGCAACACGCACTCCCCTGTCTTGTCGCAACCGCCGCACCCGATACACGGCTGAATGTGCAAATCACAGAGACGGATCAGCGCGATCTCGCCCCCTGCCGCCTCCGCCCCTTGCAAAACAGCGCGAAGCAAGGTCTCGGTATTGCCTTTTTTTCGAGGACTCCCGATCAGGGCCAAAACCTTCATCTCACTCCTCCGCCTTGAAAACAACGACAGGGGCGGCGGGCAACCGGTTATAAAACAGAACCTCATCCCGCAACGCCCGTGCTGTCTCGTCGTTCAAAAATCTGGCTGCGCACCGCCACCGCCAGTTTCCTTGGGAGGTGCCCGGGGTGTTCATCCGGCAATCGCTGCCAAAACCCAAAACATCCTGGAGCGGCACCACCACCAGATTGGCAACGGAAGCATAGGCCATGCGGATGAAATCCCAGTGAACGGGGCTTCCCGGCTGGCTGTGGGCATACCGCAACGCCTTGGCCTTGCTGGCAGGCAATACCGTATCGCTGAAATACCAGCCCAGGGTCGTGTCGTTATCATGGGTGCCGGTATAGGCGACACAGTCTACCGTGGTGTAGTTGTGGGGCAGATAGGCGTTGTGTTCGTCGGAATCAAAGGCAAACTGCAGCACCTTCATGCCCGGGAAACCAAAAGTGTCGCGAAGCAGCTCCACCTCCGGGGTGATGACCCCCAAATCCTCGGCAATGATCGGCAGATCGCCCAGATGTTTTTGCATCTCGGAAAAAAATGCCAGGCCGGGCCCCTTGACCCATTTCCCGTTGACTGCGGTCTCCTCCGAGGCCGGGATCCGCCAATAAGCTTCAAAACCGCGAAAATGATCGATGCGGACGACGTCCACCGTCCGGCAGATATGACGAAACCGCTGCCCCCACCAATCAAGCAGGGGTGCGCTCATCCCGTCGCCATCGCTGAACCACTTGAAAAGCGGATTGCCCCAACGCTGCCCGGTTTCACAGAAATAATCCGGGGGCACGCCCGCCACATGGGTCGGCCGCCCGGTTTCGGGATCGAGGAGAAAGCAATCCTGATGAGCCCAGACATCGGCGCTGTCCAGGGCTACATAGATGGGAATATCGCCGATGATCCGTATGCCGTGGCCGTGCGCGTAATCCCAAACTATCTGCCATTGGGAAAAAAAACAGAACTGGACAAATTCATGAAACAGGATGCGCTCGGCCAGGGTTTCCCGCCATTGGGCAAGGGATTTCGGCCTCCGGCGGGCAATGTCCGACGGCCACGAAAACCAGGGGCTGGAATGAAATTTTTCCCGCAGGGCCATGAAAAAAGCATAGTCATCCAGCCACTCCATTGTCCGGCGGAACTCCGCAAACGCCGCCGAAAAACCACCCCGCCGGAACTCGAGAAAGGCAAGCTCCAGTATTTTCTCGTTGAAAGCAAGGACCGCGGTAAAATCGACCTGATATTCGGAAAACTCATAGGGAAGCTCCACCTGCTCCCGGCGGAGAAACCCCGCCCCCACAAGTTGCGCGGGGTCTATGAGCAGGGGATTCCCGGCAAAGGCGGAGAGGCTCATGTAGGGCGAATTGTCGAATATCCCGCACACCGGCCCATAGGGCAGGATCTGCCAATGGCTCTGCCCGGCCGCCCTGAGAAAATCGATGAACTCGAAGGCGGATTTGCCGAGGGTGCCGATGCCAAAAGGCCCCGGCAGGGAAGTAAGATGCAGAAGGACGCCGCTGCTGCGCTGGTTGTGCATGGTTGTCGCCCTCTTTCGTAATGATCGTCATTGGTTTGCCGGAAAACACGGAAAGTCCGTCCTTATCATACATAAAGCATTCCCACCGCTCCAATTAAAAAACTCCCCGGCGGCTGCGTCAACCGCAACGGTTAAAATATTTCCAATATCATCAAGCAATTGCCTATCATGACAACACCAGGTATCATGATGAAAATATCCGGCCAAAAAGGAGCATGGCGTGAACCTTTCCATCCTTGCCAGTTTTATCGGGGGCATCGGCCTCTTCCTGCTCGGGATGCAGCTCATGACAGAGGGGCTCAAGATTGCCGCGGGCAACACCCTGCGGGCCATCCTGGAGCGCTCCACCTCCACCCCGCTCAGGGGGATCCTTTCCGGCGCCCTCATCACCTCCCTGGTGCAGTCCTCCGGCGCGGTGACCGTGGCCACCATCGGTTTTGTCAACGCCGGGCTCATGGACCTCATGCAGGCCATCACCATCGTGTACGGCAGCAATATCGGCCATACCATGATCGGCTGGCTGGTAAGCCTGGTGGATTTTCAAAGTACCGTAAAATTTGTCGCCCTGCCGCTTATCGGGTTGGGCATGTTCCTGCGGCTTAACCGTGGCAACAACCGCTATGCCGCTCTCGGCGAAACCCTGGCCGGTTTCGGGGTCTTTTTCACCGGCATCGACCTGTTGCGGGCCACCTTTGCCGGATCCGGACTCGGCATGCCGCTTACAGCCTTGAGCAGTGGCATGGGGAGTCATCTCGCTTTCCTGACCATCGGACTTCTGCTCACCGTGGCCATGCAGTCATCGAGCGCCACCATGGTCATCACTCTCACCGCCGCGGCCGGTGGCCTTATCCCTTTGGACAACGGCGCCTCCATGGTCATCGGGGCCAACATCGGCTCGACCTCTACAGCGGCCCTGGCGGCGCTGGACGCCACCCCGAACGCCAAACGGGTTGCGGCAGCCCATGTCATCTTCAATCTTGCCACCGGCGCGGTGGCCTTGTTCATGCTGCCCTTTCTTCTCCATGCCTTGCTGGCCTTTCCCGAGATTCTCAACCTCCCAGCCAACGCCACCGTCCTTTTGGCTCTGTTCCACACCTCGGTGAACATCCTTGGGGTCTGCCTGATCTGGCCATTCACCCGACTCATGGTTAAACGGCTCAAGGGGTGGTTCCGTTCCCACGAAGAGGACGAGACGCGCCCCCTTTATCTGGACAAAAACATCGCTACCACCCCGGTGCTGGCCTTCCATGCCCTGGCCAAGGAGATTGAACGGATCGGCAACATCGCCCGCCGCATGGCCAGGGGCGCCATGAGCAGCGAGGCCGGGCCCGGCCTCCAGCTTGACGCCGACCGCCGCATCCTGCTCAAACTGGAAATCGAGGTGGGAACCTTCATCAATCTGGTCCGGCGGGGTAGCCTGCCGAAAGAGCTTGACCATGTGCTGCCCAACGCCCTGCGGGTAACCAGCTACTACCGGGAGGTTGCCGATGTCTCCCTGCGGGTCGCCCAGATGCAGCAACAAAGCCGGCCGGTGGAGAATACCGCGCTGGCCCAGGAGATAGGATTATACAAACAGCATGTGGTGAAACTGCTGGATTTGACCGATGTGGCCCAGAAAGACTATGCGCCGGAAGAGTGCGCCGCATTGTTCAAACAAACAGAGGAGATGTACCACCATCTCAAGTTGAGCCTGCTCAAGGCAGGAACCAACAACCTGTTGCCCGTGGGATTGATGGTGTCGCTCATCGACCTGATGAGCGATGTCCGGCGCATTGCCGATCAGATCGAAAAAGGGGCGCTCTACCTGACCACCCTGACCAGGGCCATGCCGGAAGAGGACGGGACCGGGTCAGCCCGGAGCGCGGCATGACCGAGGCACATCACCGGTACAACCCCTGGCTCTCTATGTAGTCCGCCACCGCTCCGGGGACAAGATTACGGATGGACCTGCCCTGCCGCACTGCCTCCCGGATCCCGGTGGAAGAGACCGTGACCGGCTCCATGGCCACCGGATGAATGGCGCCCTGGCCGGGCTCTCTCTCCCAACTTCCACGGGACTCGACAAAGGCATAGCCGGGGAAATTCGTTGCCACGGTCTGTCCGCAAGACTGTTGGCAATGATCAGGACGGCCGATTACCACGAAAGAGGCATGGTCCAGCAGCTCGCGGTTGGCCTTCCAGGTATGGATCTCGGCAAAGGCATCCATGCCGGTGATGAAAAAGAGCTGAACATCCTTACCCAGGCTCTGCCGGAGAGCGCGCAGGGTGTCAATGCTGTAGGATACCCCTTCGCGTTCCGCCTCCAGACGGGAGACGAAAAAACCGGGATGGCCGGCGGCGACCGCCAGCTCCAGCATGGCGACCCGGTGGGAAAAGGCGGAGATGGCGTAGGTCGGCTTGTGGGGCGGCAAAAAGGCGGGAATGAAAAGGATGGACGAAAGGGCCAGCGCCGGCCGGACCGCCTCGGCAATGGCCAGATGGCCGTTGTGCACCGGGTCAAAGGTGCCGCCCAGGATGCCGACCCGTTTGCCGAGGTTGTGCGGTAGTTCCACCCTGCGCCTCCGGAATCCTGCTTACGCGCGGACCTGGCCGTCTCCGTAGACGATGAATTTTCTGGTGGTCAGCTCTTTCAAGCCCATGGGGCCGTAAGCGTGCAGCTTGGTGGTGCTGATGCCGATCTCCGCGCCCAGGCCGAACTGGCCACCGTCGGTGAACCGGGTGGAGGCGTTGATCATCACCGCCGAGGCATCCACCTCGCGGAGGAACCGCTGCCCATTGGCATAGCTGTTGGTGACGATGACCTCGGTGTGCTGGGAGCCGTACCGGACAATATGGTCCATGGCCGCATCCAGATCATCCACCACCCGCACGGCCAGGATCAGGTCGAGAAATTCCATGCCGTAATCCGTGGGCAGGGCCGCAGTGATCTCCGGGAGAATCGCCTTGGCCTGCGCGCAGCCCCGCAGCTCGACCCCGGCCTTTTTCAACCCGCTCCACACCTTGGGCAAGAACTCGGCGGCGATATCCTTATGGACCAGCAACGCTTCCAGGGCGTTGCACACCCCGGGCCGCTGCACCTTGCCGTTCATCACGATGTTCACGGCCATGTCCAGATCCGCGCCCGCATCGACAAAGACATGGCACACGCCCTTGTAATGCTTGAGCACCGGGATGCGGGAGTTCTCGGCCACGAAACGGATCAGCCCCTCGCCGCCGCGCGGGATGATCAGATCGATCTGCTCATCAAGGGCGAGCATGGCCGTAACCGCCTCGCGGTCGGTGATCGGGATCACCTGGACGGCCGCAGCCTCGATCCGTTCCGCAGCCAGGGCCTCCTGGAGCACCTTGGCCAAGGCCAGATTGGAATGAATGGCCTCGGAGCCGCCCCGCAGGAGAATGGCGTTGCCCGCCTTGAGGCAGAGCGCCGCCGCATCCACGGTCACATTGGGCCGCGACTCGTAGATCATGCCGACAACCCCCAACGGGATGCGCATCCGGCCAACGGTGATGCCGGAAGGCCTCTTGACCATCTCGTCGATCTCGCCCACCGGATCGGGCAGGGCAACAACCTCGCGCAAGCCTCCGACCATGCTGTCGATCACCTTGTCGGTGAGGGCCAGCCGGTCGAGCATGGCAGCGGACAGCCCCTTGGCGCGGCCCGCTGCCAGATCCTTTTCATTCTCCTGCTGGATATAGGATTTTTGGGCAAGAAGCGCCTCGGCCATCTTCAAGAGAGCGTTGTTCTTGGCCGTGGTGGAAAGATTGGCCATGTTGCGGGACGCCTTTTTGGCCGCCATTGCCATCTGTTTGATAGTTTCCTGAATGGACATGTGTGCTCCTTTACAGCTTCTTCCTGCGGTCAGCTGATAGCTGTACGCTATAATATCACTAAATTATCGCGGTGGATAACCTCATCGCTGTCTTTGGCCCGTTCCAGCACCTGTTCGATCTGGCTGGTCTTCACGCCCTTGATCCGGTCGATATCACCGGAGGTGTAGTTGACCAGGCCGGCGGCCAGGGGTTCGCCCTGCTCGTTGACGCAATGGACCGGCGCCCCGATGCCGAACTTGCCCCGGACCTCGATAATCCCCGAGGGAAGCAGGCTTTTGCCCCCTTGCAGCACGGCCTTGCACGCCCCTGCATCGAGGACCAGAGCCCCTTGCGGCCGCAGGGTATAGGCGATCCAGTGCTTGCGGCTGGCCAGTTTTTCCTTCTGGGGCAGAAAGAAGGTGCCGACCAGCTCTCCGGCAAACAGCCGGGAAATGGTGTCCGGCTCCCGCCCCGGCCCGATAAAGCAACACCCGCCCCGCGCCGAAACCATCTTGGCGGCCTTGACCTTGCTTCCCATGCCGCCGGTGCCCACGCCGCTTACCACCTTGCCGACCATGCCCTGCACCGTGCCGTCGATCTTGGCCACGGTATATACCGGCTTGGCTTCAGGGTTGGTGAGGGGATTGGCGGAGAAAAGGCCGGAAACATCGGTCAGACAAACAAAGATATCCGCCTCGGTGAGGTTGGTGACCATGGCGCCCAGGGCGTCGTTGTCGCCAAAGCGCAGCTCTTCCACGGAGACGGTGTCGTTTTCGTTGATGATGGGGACCAAGCCCCAGTCCAACAGGGTAAAAAGGGTGTTGCGGACATTGAGATACCGGTCCCGGTGGGACAAGGCGTCGTGGGTCAGGAGAACCTGGGCCACCTTCTGGCCCAGCTGTTCGAAGATCTTTTCGTAGGAGCGCATCAGGCTGCTCTGGCCGATGGCGGCGGCAGCCTGTTTTTCCCGCAGGGTCAGGGCTCGGTCGCCAAGGCCCATCTTCCGGCGTCCGGCGGCAACCGCGCCGGAGCTGACCAAGATCACCTGCCGCCCACTTTTGCGCAGGGCACAGATCTCCCTGGCCAGGTTGTCCAACACCGGAAGATTCAACCCTTCCCCGGTGGTGAGCACGGCGCTGCCCACCTTGATCACCACCCTTTTGGCCCGGTCCAGAAACCTCCGTCGCAGGGTCAGGTCTTCGTCATGCTCCATCGCTGTGGTCATCACGCCTCTCTTCATGGCGTCGCAAAAAGGGGAATCTCCTGCGGTGCGGCGCAACTTTTTGGTTAGAGCTCGGTTACCTTGTAACTTTTTGATCGACATCACATTAATTCCCTCCCCCCTTGCGGGGGAGGGCTAGGGAGAGGGGGAAGTTGCCATTATCCCGGCAGGTTGTCGCTACCCCCACCCCCAACCCCTCCCGCAGGTAAGCGTAGACTCCGAGGGGAGGGGAGTTTTCCTGAAATATTAAGCGGTGCATGGTACTAGCTACGGCCAGGCTCCGAGTCATCTTCATCCGTGGGAGGAACTTCTTGCGAGTCCATCTTTCGTGACTCCAGCATCTCTCCCAATGCTTCCTGCAACTGGGCAAGCCCTTGCCCGGTAAGCGCCGAAATGGCCAGGGGCTTGATCCCCTCGGCTTTGAAAAACAATTCCTGCAAGGCGCCGAGCCGTTGCTCGTCTTCCAGCAGATCGATCTTGTTGAGCACCACCAGACGCTGCCGGTCCATCAACTCGTCATTGTAGACGCGCAGCTCGTTTTCCAGGGTGCGATACTCCTGCAGAGGCTGCTCATCCGGGGATGAGGCGTCAATGACATGGAGCAAAATCTGGGTGCGTTCGACATGGCGCAAAAATTTGTGGCCGAGCCCGGCCCCGGTATGCGCTCCCTCGATCAACCCGGGAATGTCCGCGATGATGCAGGCGTCGGAATCGGGAAGATGCATGACGCCAAGCTGCGGCTCAAGGGTGGTGAAGGGATAGTCCGCCACCTTGGGGTTGGCTGCGGACAGTTTGGAAAGCAGGGTCGATTTCCCGGCATTGGGCAGGCCGATGAGGCCGATGTCCGCAAGCAGCTTCAGCTCGATGCGAAGCCAACGCTCTTCGCCCTCTTTGCCCTTGGTGGCAATGCGGGGCGCCCGGTTCTGAGCCGAGGCGAAATGGACATTGCCCTTGCCGCCCTCGCCGCCGCGGGCGGCAAGAAACCGGTCGCCGTCGTGCAGCAATTCGGCAAGAACCTCGCCGGTTTCAGCATCCTTGAGGATGGAACCCAGGGGGACATACAGGGTAAAGTCCTCCCCCTTGCGGCCATACATCTTCTTACCCCGGCCGGGAGTACCATTCTGCGCGAGAAAGTGGGATTTAAAACGAAAGTCCAGAAGAGAGGCAAGCTTGCGGGAGGCTTCGATTGTGACCGAGCCCCCATCGCCGCCATCACCCCCGTCGGGGCCGCCTTTGGGAACAAATTTTTCCCGTCGGAAACTTAAACACCCATTGCCGCCGTCTCCGGCCTTGACAAAGAACTTTGCTTCATCGATAAACGCCATCGTCGCCGCCAGTAAGAGATTGCTGCCGGAGGCTGCCGCGCGGCACAGGACAGTGCAAACGCAGCAGCAGGCACAGACTATTCAGAAGCCGCGCAACACCACCGTATTGCCGAGTAGTTTGCCACGGGCTCTTAATGCCGTTATCCTATCCGGATAATGGCATCATTTTGTTACAACGCTTAGTTGGCTTCGACCGGGTAGATGCTGACCCTTTTTCTGTTGCTGCCGAACTCTTCGTATTTCACCACGCCGTCAATCAGGGCAAAAAGGGTGAAATCACGGCCAAGACCGACGTTCTTGCCGGGGTGGATCTTGGTGCCGACCTGGCGCACCAGGATATTGCCGGCCCGGACAATCTGCCCGCCGAACCGCTTGATTCCCCGCCGCTGTGAGTTACTGTCACGACCGTTTTTTGAGCTACCGCCCGCTTTCTTATGTGCCACAATAACACCTCGTGTGTTTGTAACCGTTCAGCGGCGCTGCTAAACGTTTACATGTTACGTATTTCAATTCCGGCGGCGTTGTTCACACCCACCAGTTGTTTGTTCGACTGCCCAACCATTTTCAGCCTGTTAGGCGGAAATCTCCTTGATCTCAAGGGAGGTAAACGGCTGACGATGACCGGTTTTCACGCGATACGCCTTGCGGCGTCTCTTTTTGAAGATCAAAACCTTTTTGGATTTGTCCTGCTCCACGATGCAAGCCATGACCTTGGCCCCTGCAAGAACGGGCTGGCCGATCTTGACCTCTTCCCCATCGGCAATGAGGAGAACATCGGACAACTCAATGGTATCACCAATATTGCCGGCAAGTTTCTCAACCCGGACGCGCTCGCCAGGTGCAACCTGATACTGTTTACCGCCGGTACGAATGATTGCGTACATAATTCCTCCAACAACTGAACTCTTCAAGAGATAAACGGCTGATGCCAGCCGACTCGGTGAACAATACTTCTTTTTTTGACCCGCGCCTCGATGGTTTCCCGTGCTGGCGAAAACCGCCGGACAAGAGGGGCTGGACAAGCCAATCTCGCCTGGTGCGTGAAACCGATCTTAATACCATACAGGGCTACATTGTCAAGCAAGAATATCCCCTCTTCCAGCAAAACCCGTCCCTGCGTCACTCTTTCAGCATCCTGATCCGGCCGGTTATTCCCTGCCCCAGAGAATCTCGTATTTTTCCAGATGCACATCGCGCACCGGTTCAATGATGATCTGTTTGCCCGTAGCGCCCTGGAGGTAATCGATGGTTGCCGCCTCCTCCTTGAGCATCATGGCCGCCACCCTCGGGTGCACCTTGAGGACGACATTGTCCGCCATGGCTTTTATGGCCTCGCGCTCCACCTTGCGGAAGATCTCATAGCAGATGGTCCGGCCCGACTTCAGCATGCCGTCGCCGTGGCAATAGAGGCAGGGCTCGCACATCATATGCCGCAAATCCTCCCGGTTGCGCTTGCGGGTCATCTGCACCAGGCCGAACTCGGAAACCCGGAGGATGTTGATCCGGCTCTTGTCCTTCTTGGCCGCCTCCTTAAAGGCGGAAAAGACCTCTTCCCGGTGGGCCTCCTCTTCCATGTCGATGAAATCGACAATGATAATCCCGCCGATATTGCGCAGCCGGAGCTGATAGGCGATCTCCTTGACCGCCTCCATGTTGGTCTTGAAAATGGTTTCCTCAAGCCCGCTTTTGCCCACATACCGGCCGGTGTTCACGTCGATAACCGTGAGGGCCTCGGTGGTTTCGATGATGATGTAGCCGCCGCAGCGCAGCCAGATCTTTTTATCGAGCGCCCGGTTGATATCCATCTCGACCCCATGGCTGTCAAACAGGGGGATCGGGCTTTCCGAGAGCTGCACCCGGCCATTCAGGCGCGGGGCAAAGGTCTCCACGAACTGCTGCACCCGGTTGAAGGTCTTCAGATCATCGACCACAACCCGCTCCACCTCCGGGGAAAAAATATCGCGCACCACCCGCAGGGTGATGTCGAGATCCTCATACACCAGGCTGGGAACCGCGGCCTTGACCGCAATATCCTGAATCTCCCCCCAGGTATGGAGGAGAAACTCCATATCCGCCTCAAGATCCTCGTTGGTGGCGTTTTCGGCCACGGTCCGGACGATAAAGCCGGTGCCGGCCGGACGCAGGGTTTCGATATCCTGGCGGAGCTGCTTGCGGACGGTTTCGTCTTCGATCTTGCGCGAAATCCCGATGTGATCGGTCATGGGCATGAAGACCAGATTCCGGCACGGCAGAGTGATATTGCAGGTCAGCCTGGCCCCCTTGGTGCCGAGGGGCTCCTTGCAGATCTGCACAAGGATATCCTGCCCTTCGGTGAGTAGATCGCCGATGTTCATGCCCGGGGTACGCCGGCAGAGGGACTCCGGGGTCTCGTTGCCGCAGCAGCCGCCGCCGCAGTCCTCGGCCCGGTCACTTTTGGCCAGCCGCTTTTCAAAGTCGTCGGTGCTGATATGGACATCGTCCACGTAAAGAAACCCGGTGCGCTCCAAGCCGATATCCACAAAGGCCGCCTGCATGCCGGAGAGCACCCGGACAACCCTCCCCCGGTAGATGTTACCGACCAGCCCCTTCTCCCGGGGCTGTTCCAGGTAAAATTCCACCAGATTGCCGTGTTCCACCAGGGCAATCCGGATCTCGTAGGGTGTGGCGTTGATCAGCAGTTCGGTAGACATGATTCTCACCAGACAGGTAAATTAAAAATTTTAACGCTCTGCGCAATGACGCAAGGTTTTAGCGGTGTGCTAACGGCGGACCGTTTATTTGCGACACTGCATCCCTGCGTCTCCGCGCCTTGGCGTTACGTTTTTTCGTCACTACGAAGCCAGCACCTTTTTATTGTGCACTCTTTATTTTTCACTGACCGGATATGGCTCACTCGCCACCTTCAAGACCCTGGCCCTCCGGATCTCTTCCTCGGGCAGCCCGAAAAGCTTGGCCGCAATCTCAAGCGGCTTGCCGCCCGGCTGGCCGGGTGCGCTGAACACAGCCAGCGCCAGTTCGCCCTCAGGGGTCAGACGGAGACTCTGCAGCAGGGGCCGCAGATCGAGCTGCTTTTCCATCCCCTTGCGGACAACTACCACCGGCAGACTCTCCTGGGCCATAACCCGATCCAGTTCCGCCTGGGCAGGCAATTTGGGCAGACGGAGATGATAGGTGGTGACCACGGTCCCCGTATGTTCCTTACCGGCCAGCACCGCCTGCGTGATGACGAGTCCCTCGGGAAGCTGCCTGTTCATCGCGGGCACAAAACCGCCGAGGTCCGCAAGCGGCTCCCAAAGATCGATCAGGACAAATTCCGCCAAACTTTCCGTGCCCAAGGGCAGGGCCGGACTGAAAGAAACCTTGGGGGTCGGATTGAACCCCTGGGAAAAGTTCAGCGGCAGCTTGGCCCGGCTGAAGGCCCGGAAAAAAACCTGGAGCAGTTCCAGGTGGCTGAGCAGCCTGGCATTGCCCAAACGGGAATAGGTGAGCTTATACACGAAGTGCGGACGGAGGGATTGCGTCGCGGAGGTCTCCTCCGGCAGCGGTGTTTCTTGTGGTGCCGGCTCGATCCCGGCCTTCTCCTGCTTGCGATGATGCACGATGGGCTTGAGGGTTTTCAGGTCGCAGACCCCGCATTGCTGGCAACCATGCACCCGGCAGTCCGGGGTATATTCTTCCCGCAATCCCTTGGCGTATTCCTCGGCAAAAAAATCGCTCCGGACCCCGATGCCGAGATGCTGCCAGGGCAGCACCTCATCCGTTTCCCTCCGGCGCAGATACCCGTCCAGCTCCAGTCCGCAGGCCACGGCAGCCTCCTGCCAGCGATGCAGGTCAAAATGCTCGGACCAGGCATCCATGCGCGCGCCCCGCTGCCAGGCCTCTTCGAGCAACCGGCTCAGACACCGGTCACCCCGGGAAAAAACCCCCTCCAGATAACTCATCCGCGGATCATGCCGCTTCAGGGTGCAGTTCTTGCCATAGAGCCGTTTCTTGATACCATCCATCCGCGCATAGCCTTCTTCCATGGAGAGCTGCGGCTCCCGCTCAAACGCGGTATGGGGCTTGGGCACAAAGGTGGCGGCGCTGACGTTCACCCGGCAATTGCCGCCTTTTCCGGCCTTGAGCACCTTCTGGGCCAGGGCCGGGATCGCGGCCACGTCCTCCTCGGTTTCCGTGGGCAACCCGAACATGAAGTAGAGCTTGATCAATTTCCAGCCCAGGCCGTAGGCTGCATCCGCCGTGGCCATCAGGTCTTCCTCGGTGATCCCCTTGTTGATCACCCTGCGCAACCTGTCGGTGCCCGCCTCCGGGGCCAGGGTAAAGCCGGTCTTGCGCACCCGCTTGATCTGCTCCATGATCGCCGGGGTGAGGGTGCCCACCCGCAAGGACGGCAGGGACACGGAGACATGCTCCTTGGCAAAGCGGTTCATCAACCGGACCAACAGCTCGCTCAGACAGGAATAATCGCCGGTGGAAAGGGAGAGCAGGGCCAGCTCCTCGAAGCCGCCCTCGGCAATGCCCTTTTCGGCCATGGCAAAGATCTTCTCCGGGGTACGCTCCCGCACCGGCCGGTAGATCATGCCCGCCTGACAGAAACGGCAGCCTCGGGTGCAGCCCCGGGCGATCTCAAGGCCAAGCCGGTCGTGGACGATCCGGGTAAGCGGCACCAGGGGGGGCTGCTCGATGCTGGCGCCTTCCAGGTCGGCAAGAATCCTTCGCCGCACCAACCCCTTGCCGGAAAGCACCTGCATGCCGAGAAACTTGCCGCCATCGTCGTAACGCGGCTCAAAAAAGGAGGGGACATACACCCCCTCGATGCGACTGAGCCGCTCCAGCACCGCCTGCCGCTCTTCCCCGCTTTCCTTGGCCGCGCGAACCGCCTCGCATATTTCCAGCACCGCTTCCTCGCCGTCTCCGAGAAGAATGGCGTCAAAAAAATCCGCCACCGGCTCGGGATGGAAGGCGCAGGGCCCGCCGCCGATGACCAGGGGATGCGCTGCGGTGCGGTCCGCGCTGCGGAAAGGCAGCCCGGCCAGTTCGAGGATGGTGAGGATATTGGTATAGCAGAGTTCGTAGGGCAGAGTGATGCCGAGGATATCGAAATCAGCCACCGGCCGCTGCGACTCCAGGGAAAACAGGGGGAGATGGTGGGCGCGGAGCAGCTCCTCCAGATCGCGGTCCGGGGTATAGACCCGTTCGGCCAGCAGATCCTTCCGGGCGTTGACGATATGGTAGAGGATCTGCAACCCCTGATGGGACATGCCCAACTCATAGAGGTCCGGGAAGGCCAGCACCATACGAAGGGCAACGGAGTCCCACTCCTTTTTCACCACATGCAGCTCGTTGCCGCCATATCTGCTGGGCTGTCTCACCTGCGGCAGCAGGGTATCTATCTCGCTATTCATCGAAATTTCCTGAATAAAACCGGCCGATCGGAGCCGATTGATCGTTAAAGTGTTGGCCTGGGCCAAAGCGGATACGGTGGCGCGAGACGGTTGCGGGCTACTCAACAGGCACCAGGGTGAAACCGACAGGCAGATCCACCTGAAAATCGTTCGCGCTGAAGGCGGCATCAGGCAGCCAATCTCCAAGGACAAGCTCCATGACCGCGCCGTTATGGGTGGCGTGAATCCTGATCAGCCCCGGCATTCGGCAATTGTCCGATCCGCCTTCGGAGGCCGGCGCATAGTTGTCATACCAGACATCGACCATGATCCGGCCGTCGGCCCCTGCAACCAGATGCCGCAGAATCACCTGTTGCGTCGGATCAAAAAGCACATGCCGCCGGAGCGGCTCTCCGCCGGAATCCTCCGTGGCGTAGGCGAGTTCCAGCCACAGACCGCGCCCTTCCGGATCTTGGGCCACGGAAAAAATCCGCAGCGTTTCAGGAGCCAGTCTGCCTGCAAGCCAAAAAAAACCGTGGGCCGGATCGAACCCCCGGGGAGCATACTTCTTAAAGGCGGCGGCGGTGACCAGCCCCTCATACCCCTTGCCTTCGGGCACCGCGACATACCGGAAAAAAGTGCCGTCCGTGGCCAGGAACATCATGGGCTGCCCCAGGGGATTGAGGCCGGTGAATTTCAAATACGAGGGCGCCTTGGCTTGAACAAAACCGGAGATCGTGCCATTCTGCACCAGGGATTTCAACGACAGCCGCACCTGGGCGTCAAGGCAACAGGAGCACTCCTGCTGGTGCGCCATGGCTTCGCGGAACCGGGCCACGGCTTCCTGTTGCTGCAACTCACCCAGCGGCCGGGTGGCCGGCAGGGTGGCGCAGCCGCCGGCAAAGAGCAGAAGAACAACAAGCCCCCCCCACAAGGCGCGAAGAAGGGCGCGATTCATTTCAAGCCGCCGGAATGATTATCCCCGGAAGACAAGGACTCCAGCTTGCGGCGAACAACCTCCTTCTTGTTTTCCTCCTCGTGGAGTTCCAGGGCTTTCACATAGGCCTGGCGAGCCTTTGGCCTGTCGTTGTTTTTCAGATAGGCATCGCCAAGATGCTCGTGGATGGTCGGATCCTCGGGGGAGAGCGCCACAGCCAGCTCAAGCTCCCGGACCGCGGCCGGAAAATCCCCAAGTTGATAATAGACCCACCCCAGACTGTCGCGGACAAAGCCATCCTTGGGCAACTGGAGAACGGCCTGCTCGATATACGCCTTGGCCTCTTGCAGATTCCTCCCCTCCTCGGCCCAGGTGTATCCCACGTAGTTCAGGGCCCGGGCATGCTTCGGCTCGCGCTTCAACACCTCTTCCATCTCGCGCATGGCTCCGGCCGTGTCATCCAGCTTATGGAGAAACAGGGCGTACTCGTAATGCGCTTCCACATTGTCGGGAAAATCGGCAAAGGCCTTGGTGAACACCCCGTGGGCCTTGTCGTTTTTCTCCTCGCCCGCGTAAAGCATTGCCAGGGCCACATAAAAATTAAGCCGCCGGTGCTGCTTGTCGTCCATGGCCTGCCGCAGCGCCTTTTCCGCCCCGGGGAAATCTTTTTCCTCCTGCAGAATCCTGGCCAGCATGAGAACCGATTCTTCATAGGCCGGGCTGGGCGGCCGCACCTGGCGAAGAAGCTTCTTGGCTCCGGCGAGATCGCCCTGCTGGTAATAGGCCAGGATCAACAGGGCCCTGGCTGCGTCTGACTGGGGATCTTCCTTGAGAAGCGCCTTCAGCCGGGTGACGGCCTCGGGGCGTCTGTCCGCATCAAGAAGAATCCGGGCGATGGCAAGCTCGACCTTGGCCGGATTGGCCGAGATATCCCGCATTTTCTCCATTTCCGCCAACGCCTTCCCCACCTCGCCCTGCCGGAAATACACATTGGCCAAAAAACTCCTGGCCCGCTCGTCGGCCGGGTCTTCTTCCAGAATCCTGCCGTAGAGGGCAATGGCCTCGGAATACCGCTTTTCCTGCACATACAATTCCGCCGCCTCATGGGCCAGCATCGGCGACCAGTTGAGAGCCAGGGCCTTCTCAAAAGCCGCGGACGCTGCGTCGAAAAGGCGCATCTCCTGATAGAGCTTGGCAAGATAATAAAAACCGGCGTAGGAATCCGGGTTGAGCTCCGTCAGTTTTTCCAGAACCTCCCGCGCCTTGCCGTAATTACCAATCCTGGCATACAGCCCGCCCAGCAGGAGACGGACATTGAAGTTTTGCGGGTCATCAACCAGGATAGCCTGATATATTTCAATGGCCTCTCCATGCCGCTCCATGATGCTGTAAAGATTAGCGAGGAGCGCCCGGGTTTCCGAATCCTTGGGGTTCAGGGCGATGAGCTTGTTCACCCATTCAACCGCTTGCTCCCGTTGTCCGGTTTTGACAAGCAGCGAGGCGAGGGAGCGCATGACATGGCCAGCCATGCGGTCACACACCAGGGCCTGTTTGTAAGCGTAAATCGCCTCCTCATAATTCCCCTCAATCTCCGCCGACTTGCCCCACAGAAAATTAAAATACGCGCACCCCTTGTCCACCGCTTCTTCATAGGGTTCAAGTTCCGCGGCAAAGGGCGGCTGCCCGGGCACCCCTTGAATGACCGGAGCGCACGACAGGCAGCAAAGGGCCAAGCCACCGGCAATCAACAGACGCTTCAGCATAACGGTTTCTCCCTGTAGACCCAGAACCCTGAGCCAACCCATGATTTTCTTTCCCGAAGTTTCATCCGCCGGGGAAACAATCCCCTTCCCGCTCAAAAAAGCTCGACAACGGCTACCATGACCAGGGCATGAACGGCTTGGGCATCCGCTGTTCCATCAATGCGCCGGATATTGGCCCCGGTGAGGCCGGCAAAGATATCAGCCACCCGGGCCAAAGCCCCTTCCTGTTCGAAATCGTTCAGGGTCTCGCCGCGGAGCTTCTGCACCCGATGCACCCCAAGAGACACAGGCGCCTCAAGCATAATAACCATATCCGGCACCGGCGCAAACAATTCATTTGCCGCGATGATTTTTTGCGGATCATGCCCGGCCGCGCCCTGATAGGCGGCGGTGGAATAATAGTACCGGTCGGTGAGCACCACCTGGCCTTTGGCCAAAGCCGGAGCGATGACCTGCGCCACATGCTCGCGCCGGTCATCGAGGAACAGGGCCAGTTCCTCTTCCGGGGTGACGCTCTTGCGATTTTTATACAACTCTCTGATTTTGCGGCCATACTGCCCATCGGTGGGCTCACGGGTCACAACCACGCTCAAGCCGCGTTGGCGCAAGGCCTCGGCCAGTAGCGCAATCTGGGTGGTCTTGCCGGTCCCGTCGATTCCTTCAAAGGCGATGAGCCATCCTTTTCTTTTCATCCCGTGAGATCCTTTATACACCGCTATCAGTTGTCAGCTTGTACCTTGTAACTTTTGAATCGACATCAAATTAATTCCCTCCCCCCTTGCGGGGGAGGGTTAGGGAGAGGGGGAAGTTGCCATTATCCCGGCAGATTGTCGCTACCCCCACTCCCAACCCCTCCCGCAGGTAAGCGGAGACTCCGAGGGGAGGGGAGTTTTTCAGAAATATTGAGAGATACAAGGTACCAGCTTATGACTTACATCTGGCAGTTTCCAACTTTTGCCTGTTGGCAACAATGACCTCGGCCATGGCAACCGCGGCGGCCAAGCTCGCGGGCTCGGCCACCCCCTTGCCCGCGATATCATAGGCCGTGCCGTGATCCACCGAGGTCCGGACAATGGGCAGCCCCAGGGTTACATTCACCCCGTCGCTGAAATGCAGGAGCTTGAAGGGGATCAAACCCTGATCGTGGTACATGCAGACCACCGCGTCAAACTGCCCGGCCGCGGCCTTATGAAATACCGTGTCCGGCGGAAACGGCCCCTCGACCAGCCAACCATCCCGCCGGCCATCCGCCACAGCCGGAGCGATAACCCGTTGCTCCTCGTCGCCGAACATGCCGCCTTCCCCGGCGTGGGGATTCAATCCCGCCACAGCCAACCGGGGGTGCTCCACGCCGAAATCATCCCGCAGCGCCCGGCCGGTGATGGTGATCATCCGCAGCACCGACTCCCGGGTTATGGCCCCGGGCACCTCGGCCAGGGGTTGATGGATGGAGACCAGGGTGACCTTGAGCGTGGCGCCCGCCATCATCATGGCATAGTCCTGCGCCTGGCAAAGCTCGGCCAACATCTCGGTATGGCCGGGAAACCGGTAGCCACCGGCCTTGAGCGCCCCTTTGCTGATGGGGCAGGTCACCAGCCCGGCCAGGTGGTCGCCCTGGACAAGCCGCACCGCTTCCTCGATATAACGCCCCATGGCCCGGCCGGTTTCAGCGGTGGGTTTTCCCCAGCACAGTCCTTCGCCGAGATCGGACAGGGAAAGCACATTGATCGCCTTGGGCAGGCAGGGCGCACCAGGCTGCCATTCCACCACCGGGATCCCGATGCCAAGAGCGGCGCCGCAGCGGCGCAATACCCCTCCGTCGCCGATGACCACCGGCCACCCGGCAGAACCACCCCGGGCAAAAAAGCGCAGGATAATCTCCGGCCCGATGCCCACCGGACAGCCCATGGTAATGCCCAGGGGAAGGGATTTTGCCTCAGCTCCAGGTTGCACCGTCATTCTCCATAGCTCAGATCAAAGGCGTTTTTCACCAGCTCAAACACCGGCTCAGCCTCGCCGGCAATGGTAATGGCCACCACGTCAAAACGGGCCGGATGCGCCTCTCTGCCTGTCTCGGCCAGATACTGCAAGGCGGCCTTGGAAATCTGCCGACACTTGGCCGGGGTCACCGCCTCAAAGGGATGACCGCACTGATGGCCGCGCCGGGTCTTCACCTCGACAAACACCAGAATACCCTGATCCTCGGCTACAATGTCGATCTCCCCCAGCTTGGTCCGATAATTCTTCACAAGAATCCGATAACCCTGCCGGGCAAGATATTGGCAGGCAAGCGATTCCCCCTGCTGCCCGACGGAGACCGTGCCCGCGGCCTTCAGCTTGCCGAACAATCGCGCACCGGCTTGAAGCTCAAACGATGAATGGGACAGGGCCCGATTTCCCGGATAATCCGGCGATGCTCGGCAGTGGGATACCCCTTGTGCCTGGCGAAGTTATACTGGGGGTATTCAAGATGGAACTGTTCCATGATCGCATCCCGGGTCACCTTGGCGACAATGGAAGCGGCGGAGATGGAGGCGCTGCGCGAATCGCCTTTGACCAAGGCCTGTTGCGCCACGGCCATGGGCACGGTGAATTTGCCGTCAACCAGCAGGAAGTCAGGCAGGAAAGGAAGCGTTTCCACCGCCTTTCGCATGGCCAGCAAAGAGGCTTGCAGGATATTGAGCCGGTCGATCTCCTCCGCGGAAACAATCCCCACCCCGATTCCTGCCCCGAGGGCAACAAGCCGATGCGCCAGCTCCCCGCGGGTTTTGGCGCTCAATTTTTTTGAATCCTGAAATTGCTGATACTCGCAGCGGGGCGGAAGAATGACGCAGGCGGCCACCACCGGCCCGGCCAGCGGGCCGCGTCCTGCTTCGTCGGTCCCGGCCACGGTGGCGTAGCCCTGGCTGATCAGAGATCGTTCAATGGCAAAGGTGTCGCCAGCCAGGGAAGCTGGCCACAGTGTTATCGCCTTGGGCAAGACGCACCACCTTGTGATGACCCGAAAGAACCACGAATAAAAGGGCCACGGTTACCCGTGGCCCAGCAATGGCGAAGCGAGACAAATCCCGGAGCACAGGCGCATACGGCCTTTCCTGCTCCGGGCAATGCGCAATGGCTAGTTGATGCCTTTTTCCCTGATTCTCGCTGCCTTGCCGCGCAGGTTGCGCAGGTAGTACAGACGCGAACGACGGACACGGCCCTCGCTCACCAGCTCGATCTTATCGACCCTGGGAGAACATAAGGGGAAGGTTTTCTCCACGCCGATCCCATGGGAGATCTTGCGGACGGTGACGCTGGCCCCCATGACCCCTTTACGGCGGCGGATAACAACCCCCTGAAAAAGCTGGGTCCTTTCCTTGTTGCCTTCGATGATCCGGATATGCACTTTCACGGTATCGCCGGGACGAAAGTCCGGCATGTCATGCCGCATATTCTCTTGTTCCATCTGCTCAATGATGTTCATAGTTTTTCCTCTTTCAACCCTTTATGAGAACGGATTCCACTGGGCCATTATACACGCCCACACTGTTTTTTCAATGCTTACCTAACACTCGGTCCAGAACGATGGCCGCAGCCGACCGGACAGAGAGATGATTATATTCGCCATATCCGACAATGGGAGGCAGCAGCGCATCGACCTCGGCAAAAACTTCCGGCGTCATGCCCCAGCCGGTGCCAAACAAGATCAGATGCGGCTCCCCGGCAAAAATCCGTTGCCGCGCTTCCACGTAATCCAGTTGGTTGACGTGCGGCTTGGCGCTGGTGGCAAGGACTGTTGGCCTTTGCTGCCATTTCGCCTTCACCAGTTCGTACATCTCTGCCAGATCGGTGCAAACCCGCACCAGAGTCAGGGCGTCCTTGCGTTTCGGGTTATATGTCGCCCCGTGCCCTGTCTGCCAGTGCGCCAGAATATCCCTGACCAGCGCCTGCTGGTCGGCAAAAGGAGTGACAATGTACAGGGTGTCGATGCCAAAGGTCCTGCCTGCCCTGGCAATATCATGCAGGTCCAGATTGGTCACCGCCGAGCCGATGGTCTCGCCGTTCTTGTTACAGACCGGATAATGGACCAGGGCCAGATCGAGCCGCAGCACGGGTTGCTCCGGGCCGTCGTTCACAACTGGCTGCAACATCGGAAAGCAGTCATCGGCATAAGGAGCCGTAACGAAATGGTCTCTGCCATAATTATTTCGTAACAGCTCCTAAGCATTGCCCACCTTGTTGAGTGACTAATCCTCCGGCTGACTCTTCCAACCGCTCTCCCGCAGTTTGGCAAGAAGTCCCTGCCGCTGTAAAATCTTTAACTCGATGGGGCTAAAACGCATCCGGGCAACAAGATCCGGCCGTTTGGCCAAGGTTCGCTCAACCGCGGCAATAAGCCGCCACTGGGCCACTGCCCCGTGATCCCCGGAAAAAAGCACCTCCGGCGCCGGTACTCCCTCAAAAAGCCTGGGCCGCGTATACTGCGGATACTTGAGCCCGCCCCGGCTGAAGGTGTCATAGTCTGCGGAATCGGCACATCCCAAAACCCCCGGCCTCAACCTGGTGATGGAATCGATGAGGACCATGGCCGCCAATTCCCCGCCGGTGAGGATATAGTCGCCGATGGAGATTTCCTCGTCCACATAGCGGGCGGCAAAGCGTTCATCCACCCCTTCATAGCGCCCGCACACCAGAAGCAACCGCGCCTGCCCGGCCAGCTCTTGGGCAACACTCTGCGAATAGGGCCGCCCCTGGGGGCTCAGGAGGATCACCCTCCCCGGCTGCGGAGCCATCTCCTGCACCGCCTGCACCGCGGCGGCCAAAGGCTCCGGTTTCATCACCATGCCTTCCCCGCCGCCAAAGGGGCGGTCATCGGTCATGGCATGCTTGTCCAGCGCATACTCCCGGATATTGTGGCAGAAGACTCCTATCTGCCCGGCGTCCTGGGCCCTGCGGATTATCCCCTCCTTGAGCGGAGAATCCAGCAACTCCGGAAAAATCGTCAGGACATCAAAACGAATGGTTTCGCCCGCGAGTGCTTCAGTTTGCATCGCCCGGCGTCCCACCCGCGTTCATTTCCAGCAAGCCCGGCGGCGGCGTGACTATCAGCGCCTTGCCATCCTGCGCAAGCCCGGCAACACAGGCATCAATCGCCGGGATCAGATACTCGGCCCCCCCCCCGGTAATCACCAGAATATCATGGGCAGGGGTGGCCAGAAGCGAGGTGATCCGGCCAAGCTCCCGCCCTCCGTCGCTGATCACCGGCAACCCAACCAGCTCATGCCAGTAAAAGGTTTCCGGCCCACGACTCGGCAGAAGTTCCCGGTCGATCCGCACTTCCCAGCCGCGCAACGCTTCGGCCGCGCTTCTGCCGGAAAGGCCGGCAAGCTCAAGGAGTACGAGATTCCCCAAGGGGCGGCTCTTCTCGACCGCATACGATCGTGTAAGGCCATGACCCGTTTCAACCAGGGTCAACAGCGTATAGCCGCGAAAATCATCGGGATTGCCGGAAAAAGGGTAGACCTTGAGTTCACCCTTGATGCCATGGGCCTTGACAACCTTGCCCACCGCAATCTGCCCATCATGGGCAACCCCGACATCAAGGATTTCCAAAAATCCTACTCCACTATCTCGAGGCGAGCCTTGCGGTTATCCTTGCCTGCGGTGGCGGAAAGCAGCGAACGGATGGCCCTGGCGGTCCGCCCCTGTTTTCCGATCACCTTGCCAAGATCCTCCTTGGCTACCCGCAACTCAAGGACAACGGCGCCATCGCCTTCCGTTTCGGTAACCTGGACGGAAGCGGGATCATCCACCAATGCAGTGGCTATGAATGCGACCAGATCCTTCATGGATTCTTATTCCGCCACTTTGGCGGTCTTGGCAAGCAAGCTCTTCACCGTATCGGAAGGCAGGGCGCCCTTGTCGAGCCAGACCTGAATCCGGTCCTGCTTGACAATAACCTCGGCGGGCTGCTTGCAAGGGTCGTAGGTGCCGACCACTTCAAGAAACTGTCCGTCGCGGCACGCCTCGGCGTTGGCTACGACAATGCGGTAAAAAGGTTTCTTCTTGCGGCCCATTCTGGTCAAACGAATCCGTACTGCCATGTAATGTTTCCTCCTGTGGGTTATTCAACTTTTTTTGACAGACCACCCATGGGCGTCCTGTGCGTATTCTCATATAAAGACGGACCTACCGGAACAGCCCCTTGGGCCGTTTCTTTTTCTTCGGCCCGCCGACAAAGGCGCCCAGTCCGCCGGGCTTGCCGCTCATCTGCTTCATCATCTTGAGCATTTCCGTGTAGCTCTTGATGACCTTATTCACGTCCTGCACCGTGGTGCCGCTCCCCTTGGCGATGCGCGTTCTGCGGTTCGCGTTGAGGATGGCGTGGTTGCGGCGCTCCTTGATGGTCATGGAGTTGATGACCGCCTCCACCTTGACCAGTTCCTTTTCATCGGGCTTGGGCATATCCTTGAGCTGTTTGATCCGGCTCATTCCCGGAATCATGCCCATGATCTGCTCCAGGCTGCCCATCTTCTTGATCTGCTGGATCTGCTCAAGAAAATCCTCCAGGGAAAACCCCTCTTTCTTGAGCTTCTTGGCGAGTTTTTCCGCCTTGTCCTTATCAACCGCGGCCTCGGCCTTTTCGATCAGGGTGAGCACATCGCCCATGCCCAAAATCCGGGAGGCCACGCGGTCCGGATGGAACGGCTCCAGGGCGTCGAGCCCTTCGCCCATGCCGACGAACTTAATGGGCCGCTGGGTCACCTTCTTGATGGACAGGGCCGCGCCGCCGCGGGCATCGCCATCCATCTTGGTCAGGACCACGCCGCTGATGGCAAGATCAAGATTAAATTTTTCGGCAACCGTGACCGCGTCCTGGCCGGTCATGGCATCGGCCACGAACAGAATCTCGGCGGGCTCAACCGCGTCCTTGATCCGGGACAGCTCAGCCATGAGCTCCTGATCCACATGGAGCCGTCCGGCGGTGTCGATAATCAGTGTATCATAGCCACCGCTCTGGGCGGCATGCACAGCCTGGCGGCAAATAGCCACCGGATCTTGATCGGTGCTGGAGGGATGCACTGGCACCCCAAGGCTCTGCCCCAGAATGGTCAACTGGTCAATGGCCGCTGGCCGGTACACGTCGGCAGGCACCAGGTACGGCTTGCGTCCCTTGCCCTGCAGCAGCTTGGCCAGCTTGCCGGAGGTGGTGGTCTTACCGGAACCCTGCAGACCCACCATCATAATAACTACGGGCTGGCGGCCACTGAGATTGAGGGTGGCGGTCTGTCCGCCCAACAACTCAACCAACTGGTCGTGAACAACCTTGACCACCTGCTGGCCAGGGGCCAGGGAACCGACAACTTCCTGGCCGATCGCCTTTTCGGCGACAGTGGCGACAAACTCCTTGGCAACCTTGAAATTGACGTCGGCTTCCAGCAGGGCCATGCGCACTTCGCGCAGCGCCTCCTGGATATTTTCCTCGGTCAGCCTGCCGTGGCCGCGAAGCTGTTTAAAAACATCATGTAACCGGTCTGAAAGCGACTCAAACATTCAATCACTCAAGCATGCTGCGGGAAAGCCCGGCAGCCGCGATAATTCCTGAAAAAAGACACACCTCACCCTCTCCGGGCCGGAAAACGGACAAAGATACTGTGCCAAAGCCAGGTTGTCAAGTACCAAATCTGCCGACATCAGGCCCCGGCCTGCACACATCTCGCTGGAAGACGAAAGGCAAAATAATTGAACACCCAGAAGGCAAATTGGCCTTGGGTCACGCCCAGTTCACCAGTTTCAATCCCGGTATTCTGCAAAAATGCTTCTGATTGTTTGAGACCAGGGTGAGGTTGCGGGCAAGCGCGGTAGCGGCGATTATCAGATCCAGGTCGGCAAGCCGCAAGCCCTGAACCTCCAGGGTGGCCTTCATTTTTCCGAATGCTTCCACCGTTTCCGGTCCTGGTGGCAAAAGGGGGAAAGCGCTCTCAATGGTCTTGAGCTTGGCCAGGTTCGCATCGACATTCTGCGACTTGTAAGCGCCATAGTACAGCTCCATCATGGTGATGGTGCTGAGATA
>JAJZPC010000101.1 GCA_021811385.1 Deltaproteobacteria bacterium
CGTGCCATGCCATGCCTCCGTCGTCTTGGTTATCTTTGACGGATTATCAAGGATTCACGGCAAATTGGCAAGAAAATTATTTATAGATAAGCTCTTAAAATCTTTTTTCAAAATAGGGCGCAAGCACCTTGGGGATGGCGATGCTGCCGTCCGCCTGCTGGTAGTTTTCAAAAATGGCGGCCAGGGTTCGTCCCACGGCAAGGCCGCTGCCGTTCAAGGTATGGACCAGTGCGCTTTTGTTTTGGCCCTTGGGCCGGTACCTGATCCCGCCCCGCCGGGCCTGGAACTCCCCGAAATTACTGCACGAGGATATCTCCCGGTAGGTGTCCTGGGCGGGCATCCACACCTCGATGTCGTATGTCTTGTTGGCGGAAAAGCCGAGATCGCCGCTGCAGAGCTGCACTACCCGGTAAGGCAGCTCCAGGAGCTGCAGCACCTCTTCCGCGTCGGCCAGCAGGCTTTCCAGCTCATCGCCGGAGGTCTCCGGGGTGGTGAATTTCACCAGCTCCACCTTGTCGAACTGGTGCTGGCGGATAAGCCCCCTGGTGTCGCGGCCATAGGCCCCGGCCTCGGAACGGAAGCAGGGGGTGTAGGCCGTGTATTTGATGGGCAGCTCGTGTTCGGCCAGGGTTTCGTCCCGGTGCAGGTTGGTCACCGGCACCTCGGCGGTGGGGATCAGCCAGAGATCCCAGTCCTTGATGGCAAAAAGATCCGCCTCGAATTTCGGCAGCTGGCCGGTGGCGGTCATGGTTTGGGAATTGACCAGAAACGGGGGGAGGATCTCGGTGTAGCCGTGTTTCTGGGTGTGGAGATCGAGCATGAAGTTGATCAGCGCCCGCTCCAGGCGGGAGGCAAACCCCTTGAGCACGGCAAAGCGCGCGCCGGCAAGCTTGGCCGCCCGTTCAAAATCGATTGTTCCGGCCGCTTCCCCCAGCTCATGGTGCGGTTTGGCTGCAAAAGCGAATTGCGGCAGTGTGCCCCAGCGCTTGATTTCCAGGTTGTCCTTGTCGTCGGAGCCTTTGGGCACGGAATCGTCGCAGAGGTTGGGCAGGGTCATGACGATGGACTGGAGATCTTCCTCCAGGCCGACCAGATCGGTTTCGATCTCCTTGATCCGGTCTCCCACCTGACGCATCTCGGCCATGGGTCCTTCGGCGTCAACCCCCGCCTTTTTCAGATTGCCGATTTCTTGGGAAGCGGTCTTGCGTTTGTTGCGCAGCGATTCCACCTCGGAGAGCAGGGCGCGGCGCTTGAGATCGATGGCGGCAAAATCGTCGATGCGGGAATCGGTGATCCCCCGGAAGGCGAGTTTTTCTTTGACGAGATCCAGGTTTTCCCTGATGAAACGCAATTCGAGCATGGATATCCCCTTGAGTATAGTGCCGTGTCGCTAAAAGTCTCTACCAGAGGGGGTTGTATCATGGAGCAGGGCAGAAATCAAGAGGGCGGGACGCTGCTCTGCGTTTAGAAAAAGCCGGAGGCGCAGAGGCGCAGGGAGACATCTTCTCCGGCCAGCAGATGCTTCCGGCGGGGCGGCAGATGGATGATGGCGTTGGCCGGTTCGTTTTTGCCCGCGGGGCGTACGGTGAGATTCTTGCCGCTGAGTTTGGCCACCGCGCCTTTCAGATTGAGCAGCCCGGTTTTTTTCAAGGTTATGGGGGTGGTGAGGGTGGCGCGCGCAAGCGGGGGCAAGGGACGCGATTGCCCTTGCATGGCGCGCAGGGCCGGCAGGACAAGCTCGTGGAACAGCAGGAAAACCGCGGGCGGCGGGCCGGGCAGGGCGAAGACCGGCTTGTTGTTGTAAAGGCCGAACATGGTCGAGCGGCCAGGCCGGACGGCCAACGCGGTGTACAGAGGGCGAATCCCCAGTTTGGCAAAGGCCTGGGGCAGGAGATCGTAGTTGCCCGGGCCCATGCCGCCGGTGGTGACCACTCCGTGGGATGGGCCGTGCAGGGCATCTTTCAGGAGGGCGACGATCCGGTCGCAGTCATCGGACACCAGGCCGAGATCGCGGGAGGCCGCCCCGGCCCCTTTGATGAGGGAGGCGAGCAGGAAACGGTTGCCGCCGACGATCTGGCCGGCCTCCGGGGTATCCAGGGTATCGAGCAATTCGCTGCCCGTGCAGATGATGGCCAGCTCCGGGCAGTCAACCACGGAAACCCGGGCTAACCCGCTTTCGGCCAGGAGCGGCAGGTGCTGGGGCTCGATGTGTGCCCCGGCGCGGACAATGGTTTGCTTGGCTCCGAGATCCGCGCCTCTGGCGCGGATGAAGGCGCCGGGCCGGGGAGGAGTGTCCACCTGCACCACTGATCCGTTTCTCTGGCAGTGCTCAAAGGGAACAACCTGATTCGCCCCGGCTGGCAAGGCGCCGCCGGTCATGATCGCGACGGCGCATTTTCCGGCAACCCTTGGCAGATCGGTGGCGCCTGCGGCAATCTCGCCGGTGACGTGCAGGGATACCTGTTGTGCGCCGTCGGTCAGGTCGCGGCTGTTGACGGCATAGCCGTCCATGGCGGAACGGGCAAAGGCCGGTACCGCGCGCACCGCCTTGATGGCCTGCGCGGCAATGCGGCCTGCGGCCTGCTCCAGGGGTACAGCCTCCGCAGTCAAGGCAGAGCTGTGGCAGACAATCAGTTGTTGTGCTTTTGCGAGCGAGAGGATCGGCATGGCTCACTGGACCATGGTGGCAAGACGGGCAAGGTCGTGCTGGTGGTTGATGTTTTGAAAGGTGGTGAGGTCCGGCACGATCCGCAATATCTCCTCGGGTGTGACCTTGCGGATGCGCAGCTTGTCGAACAATTTTCCGATCTTGTATTGTTTTTTGGCGAGCTGTTCCTCGATAACCGGCAATCCGTTTTTGCTGTAGACTGCGTAGAGCGGCTCGGGCCCCTCGTCCAGCCAGGGCAGCACGATGTCATGGTCGCCTTCGAGCTCGCAGAGGAAACGGATCAGGGGTGGATTGAGCAGCGGCATGTCGCAGCCGCAGACAAAGATGCGGGGCTGGGCGACCGTGCGCAGGGCGGCATGGATGCCAGCCAGGGGGCCGCAACCGGGGTAATGATCTCCGGCCATGGGCCAGCCGAGAAAACCGTACTCCTCGGGCGTGTTGGTGATGAGCAGGGTTTCCGGAAACAGCCCGGCAAGCCTGCGGCTGATACCCTGGATCAGGGCGTCGCCCTGGTGGAGGGCCAGGGCCTTGTTGCTCCCGAAGCGCGAGCTTTTTCCCCCCGCCAGAATCACCCCGGCAACCTGGTCAATCTGCCGCGTCATTCCGGCGGACCCTGGCGGATGGTGATGATGATCTCCCGGGGATCCTGGCACCCCTTGAGCGAGCAGGTCATGCCGGTGATGGCTTGGCGGAGGAAGCTCTCCACAAAGGAGTTGAGCTGGACCGGCTGGCCGTTCACCAGCAGGCTGGTTTTTTGTTTGGGAAAGGGCTTGATGAACCGCTCTTCCAGAAAATCGGCCAGGCCTACGACATCCTCCAGCCCGAAGCAGGGGAGATCGGCGACCCCGGCGGTGTCGCTGACCATGGCGACCCAGGTGTCATCCCGATCCGGCAGGGGGGCATCATGCAGGGCGCTGCGAAAGACCTCGATCTTGGGAAGAGCCAGCCGTTTGTAGCCCTCGGCGATCACCAGATCAGTATCGCCGTAATAGCGGCCCACCAGCTCTTCGATGGTCAGATCCTCGTCCACATCGCGGATGATGCCCAGGCCGGTGGGGGAGGAGAGGGCCACGGTATTGGCGCCGGCCTGCTTGTGGCGCCAGGTGTCCTTGCCGGGTTTGTCCATCTCAAAGGCATGGACATGGTGCTTGATGGTGCCGATGCGGTAGCTGCGGCGCCGCAGTTCCGGGATGAGTTTTTCAAGAAGCGTGGTCTTGCCGGAGTCGGGCTTGCCGATGAATGCGATTACTGGGGGCATGGTGGTGTTTGCCGTGGGGGGTCGGTTCAGCCCGGAGGCCAGGACATGGCCCTGCCGCCGAGAACGTGGAGGTGCAGATGGAAGACGGTCTGCCCCGCCTCGGCGCCGTTGTTCATGACCAACCGGCACTGTTCCACGCCGTTTTCCAGGGCAAGTTGCGCGCCGATGCGGACAACCTTGCCGATGAGCGCCTCGTCTTCGCTCAAAATCGCACCCGGTCCGCTGAGATGTTTCTTGGGGATGACCAGGAAGTGCTTGGGCGCTTGGGGGGAGATGTCCCAGAAGGCGAAGACCTCGTCATCCTCGTACAGTTTATTGGCAGGGATTTCACCGTTGATGATCCTGCAGAAAAGACAGGGGTTGCTCATCCGCTTCTCCTTATTCTTCTTGTCCCGTAAGGTAACGACAGATCGCAGGATACTGTCCGGGCATGGTTCTGTCAAATGTAAAGCAAGACAGCGGGGAATGGGAAGGCCAGTCTCTCTGGTGACAGTTTGCGGCGATTCTGGTACTGTAAGGGTGTGCTGCGTGGCAGGAAATGCCATGCGCAGCCAGGGTACCTAAACCGCAAATCCACCGGAAAATCAGCAGAGGGCATGCTATGCGTCAGTTTGTTGTCGATGAGTTGAGCAAGGAGGAACAGGATAATCTGGAGTCATATCTGAAGCGGACGCTGAAGGCAGGCCCCATGGAGGGGATGTTCTGGCTGCCGGTTCCGGACGATTTGCTGGCCGAAGCCCAGCAGGGGCATGAGCAGTGCGGCCCGTTTTTTTTCGGCATCGAGCTGGGGCGGAGCCGGTTGATCGCCGAGTTTCTGGTCCGGAGCCAGAGCAATCTGCATTGTTCGTGCATCAGCTATTCCACCCCGGCCCAGCGCCAGTTTTTGCTTGGTTTTCTGGACCGGATGCTTGCGGATGAACATATCAAGGCTTAGGGGCTGATGGTGCGGAGCGCCGTTTTTCTTTGTCTGCTCATGGGGTGTGTTTTCGGTCTCCAGACCGGCGTGTGCCGGGCCGGAGCCAGGCAGGATCTTACGGAAAAACAGTTTGTCTGTCCGTTCCCGGATATGACAACCGATGTTTTGCCCCTGACCTATGCCCGGATCATGGAGGATTACGTCCCTGTCTATGGTCAGCCGCAGGACGAATCCGCCGGGATTTCCCCGGTGCGGTTTACCAAAAAGGGTTTTATGTGGGTGAGCCTCAGTGATCCGCATCCGGTCATGGTGGACGGGCAGGGATGGTACAAGATCAATGAAAGGGAATACCTGCGGGCGGACAAGCTCCGGCTGGCCAAGCCTTCCGGCTTTCAAGGGGTTATGGTGCCGCGGGACTTTGACAAGAAATTTGCCTGGATGATCTTCCACACCCGTGTCTCTCCCGGCCCGGGGGTGGATCCGGTTGAAGAGGAGGATCCGGCCGTGGTGCCGGCGAGATCCCTGGTCATTGTCCATGAGGTGCGGGAAGCAGAACGGCGCAAGTGGTGCCGGATCGGCACCGGCGGCTGGGTTCCGCATGCCCGCCTCGCCATGGTTACTCCGCACGGTCGTCCGGAGGGGGTGGGGGAATCGGAGCGCTGGATCGAGGTGAATCTCACCGAGCAGACCTTGTCCGCCTACGAGGGAGACCGGTTGATTTTTGCCACCCTGATCTCTTCCGGAGATGAGCGTTTTCCAACGATCAAGGGATTGTTCCGGATCTGGGCCAAGGTCGAAATAGGCAAGATGAGCGGCGGGGAGGATGAGTCGGACCGCTATTACGTGGAAGATGTGCCGTGGCACATGTACTTTTATAAGTCATACGGGCTGCACGCCTCGTATTGGCACGATTTTTTCGGTCTGCCCAATTCCCACGGCTGCGTCAATCTGGCGCCAAAGGACGCACTCTGGCTCTTTCAATGGACCAGGCCGAAAAACAACAGGGGGAAATGGCAGGAAGCGACCCAGGCCGATCCGGGCACCTGGGTCTGGGTGCATGAAACACCGGTGGCGGTGGGGGAGTGAGTCTGCTTATTGCTGGATGACAACCTCGGTGCCAAGGGCGACGACCTTGAATAATTCCTCGATGTCCTTGTTGCACAGGGCTACGCAGCCATAAGTCCAATCCCAGGTTTCACCCCCGCCATGGATGAAGATCTCGCCGCCCAGGGGGGTGTCCCACGGGGGGATGGATTTTTTGGAGATTCTCTCGATGATCCGGTCGTGGTCGTTTTTGGTGATGAGCTTTTGCGCAAGGCCCCGCTCCGCGTCCTCAATGCTCGGGTAGCTCAAGCCCAGGGAGAGGTAATACTTGCTGCGCGGGTTTTTCATGCAGATATAATAGCTGCCTTCCGGGGTGCGTTTGTCCCCTTGGCGGATCTTGTCGCCAACCGGGTTGAAGCCGAGCTTCACCGGATAGGTGCGGAGCAGCTTTTCCTCGGAATAGAGGAAAAGCTTTTTCTTGGCTTTTTTGATGACTATTTTCGGGGCCTTGAGAGGGGCGGTAACCGGCAGACCTGGGTCAATATCTTCATCGTTCTGGGGGGAGCCGCAGGGGATATCCGTCGGCGGGAGCAGCTGGGAGGCTTTTTGCGCAGGAGGGTTGGTGGCGCAACCGCTGTGCAGGAAGGTGAAGGAAAGGATGAGGAGCACGAAGAGAAAAGCAGGCGGGGTTGAGGATCCCACAACAGAGAGTCGCGATTTCCAGGTCATAGTGCGAAGTCCATCATAAGGTTAATTCGCAGGGTTCCCTTGCCGGAAATTAAGGAAAATTTTCAGGAGCTCGCAGTTCTCCTCTGCGACACGCCTAAAAAGCATACGATATTCATGGCTGAATTGCACAG
>JAJZPC010000022.1 GCA_021811385.1 Deltaproteobacteria bacterium
GATGATCACGGTGGGACTGCTCCTCCTGATCGTTCCGGGGATCTATCTGATCTTCTCGTACCTGCTTGTCATGCCGCTCATCATTGAGAAAGGGATGAGCCCGTGGCAGGCCATGGAAGCATCCCGGAAAGCCATTCACCGGTGCTGGCTCAAGGTGTTCTGGCTGCAACTGCTCCTGGGGTTTACGGTTATCGGCAGCGCGCTTCTCTTGGGGATCGGCTTGATATGGACCATCCCCATGTGCCTCCTGGCGGCAGCGATTCTGTACCGAAAAATCTTTGGCGCCGAGAATGGGCCTGAATCCATGGCGGTCTGAAACAAGAGACCCGCGATATCGAACAGGCGAAACGCATCACTCAAGAGTGGAGGGATTAGACCATGGCTGAAAAATTTACCCGGTACGACACTGCGGAATACCTGAAAACCGATGCGGACATGGCCGCCTACCTCGATGCCTGCTTGCAGGAAGCGGGAGACGACCCGGCCTTCATCGCCCACGCCCTGGGGGTGATTGCCCGCGCCCGCGGCATGACTCAGCTGGCGCGGGACACGGGCCTGGCGCGGGAAAATCTGTACAAGGCGCTCTCCGCCGACGGCAACCCGGAATTCGGCACGATCCTGAAAGTAGTCAAGGCCTTGGGCCTGAAACTGCACGCCGAGCCGGCTTAAAATAGAAGCATACCCATGACCCCACCGAACAAACCGGATATGCTGTCCGATGCCCAGCGCGAGCGGGAGAAGAGGGCCCAAACCTACCGGGAAAAAGCGCTCAAGATCTATCCCTGGATCTGCGGCAGGTGCGGGCGGGAATTCAGCGGCAAAGCGTTGCGCGACCTCACGGTGCACCACAAGGACCACAACCACGAAAACAATCCTCCGGACGGCAGCAACTGGGAGCTGTTGTGCATCTACTGCCACGACAACGAGCACGACCGTCAGAGCGTTGCCGACGCCTACGCATCCCTGAAGCCGGAGGGGAAACAGGAGGCGATTGCCACCTCGAACCCCTTTGCCGCTCTCGGGGCCTTGCTGAAGGATAAAAAATGACGAATAAATCCGTTCGGCCTGAGCCTGTCGAAGGCCCGCTGTGGCAATGGAACTGCGGCTCGACAGGGTTCTCCTGAGCAAAATCGAAGGGCTCACCGCGAACGGAGATTACCCCTTGGCCAGCAAGCGCCCCGTGTTGCCACTGGAAGCGCCCACCCCCTTGTGGATAATGAGCTGTTTCCCCTCCTGCTGCCCGGCCTGATAGGGATCTCCATACACCTGGGGCCCGTTGTGCTGCACGGTGCGCAGGCGCGGGTAGCGGGCCCGGTAGTAGCGGATCAACCCCGGATCGGAGGCGCAGATCAGGCTGCTTTCGGTTTCATTGCCTGTGGTGCGCATGGCCTCTTGCTCCTGGATCCTGAGCTTTTCCCGGAAGCCGTTGAGCACCCCCAGCCAGTAGGAATTCTTCTCCCTGCCCGCGGCCCCCGTGCTTTTGCGGTACTCCTGCCAGAGATACTCCAGCCGGTGGCTGAGAAAATGATAGACATGGTCGGCCACGGCCAGGTTCTCCTTGGCCCCGGTCAGCTCGATCACCCGCAGGGTTTCCCCGCTGGCCGCCTCGAACTGCCGGGCGATGACCACGTTGACATAGAAAAAATCCTTGAGCAGCGCGGCAATGAGACGCTGGTGGGCAGCGATCCGCTTCCCGCCCGGCTTGATGATCAGATAATCGTAATCCGTGGCCGTACGGCGATCGAACCGTTCGAGGTTGTAGCGGCGGAGGATGGCGTTGGCCTTGGCCATGGCCAGGGCGGCCTCGTGCTCGTTGGCGCTCTGGGCCAGGGCAAAAAGCTTTTCCACCTTGCCGAGCATGGTCCCGGACCTCTCCCCCTCTCCGTTGAGCAAGCGCGGGATCGCCCCCTGGGCAACGCGGAACTCCGGGTGCACCCCCAGCCGGTCGCACGCCTCCTGAAAGGCCGGGCCGTGCGGCAACTCATCCCCCCGTCCCATGACCTGCTGGACGAACTGGTGGCTCATCTCATGCTTCAACACCTCCAGCACCACGTCCCAGGAATGGTCCCGGATCAGCCAGGAGGCCAGGCTGAGGGTGTCCAGCCCAGGCGACCACGATCCGGCCCTACCCTGGCCCTCGCTGATCTCAAAGAGCGGCAGCCGGAGCTGCACCCGGTACAGCCAGCAGAGATGGCGGTACTCCTGGGCCAGCTGCCTGCGCCAGGACTCCATGAGCCGGTTCTCTTTTTCGTTCACCCGCAAGCCCCTTTTTGCATCGTTGTTCGGCTGTTTTTTTTTTGCAGCAACTCCCCCTCCCTCGCCACTAACACTGCTGACGGGAGGGGGCTGGGGGGTGGGTGAAGATGCCGACCGGCCGGACCCATAGCTGTTCCCCCTCTCCCTCGCCCTCCCCCCCAAGGGGGAGGGAACTTTTTCTACCCTTTAGCCCTTGTACCCGACATCCACCGGCAAATCCGCCTGCCGGGCCGAGGCCACGGCCAGTTCATCGCAGCGCTCGTTAAAGGGATTGCCGTTGTGGCCCTTGACCCAGTTGAAGGTGATGTTGAGCCCCTCGACGAGGTCCAGCAACTCCCCCCAGAGATCGGGATTGATGGCAGGCTGCCGGTCGGCCTTGACCCAGCCCCGTTTCCGCCACCCCTTGGCCCACCCCTTGCTGATCCCATTCACCACATAGCTGGAATCGGAATAAAGCGCCACCGGCTTGTCGCGGTATTCCAGCTCGCGCAGGGCCACGATGCAGCCCATCAGCTCCATCCGGTTATTGGTGGTCAAGCGATAGCCGCCGCACAGCTCCTTGCGCTGGCCGTTGTAAACCTGCACGATGCCGTAGCCGCCAGGGCCTGGATTGTAACGGGCGCCGCCGTCGGTGTAGATGGATACCACGCCCTCCTTGGGGGAGGTGCCCGATCCTGCCGCAGACCCGGATGTAACCGTGCTCTTGGCGCTGCTTGGCCTGCCCTGGCCCGAGGTGGGGTTTTGCAGCCACGCCTCGGCCTCACCCCGGGTGGCAAACCCCTTGAACCTGGCGCCCTGAAAGCCGATGACCTGGGCCTGGGCCTTGGGCCAGTTATCGTAGATGCCAGGCACTCGCCCGGCCAGGATTGCGTAGAATTTCTTTGCCGCCATGTTTGGATTATTCCTTGTTTTTGTTGCCAAGCTATTTCAGCAGCCAGAGGGATACACTTTATTTTGCTGTTCATTTCTTTGCTTGCCCAAAGAAACGAACCAAAGAAAAGGCACCCGTGTCCCTTGTCCCGCCGTGGGCGGGATACCCTGCGCTCCTCGATGCTGCCGGGGCTTTGCAAACTCGCTTCGCTCAAACAGTGCAAAGCCCTTTTTCGGCAGCCTCTCCGGTGCTCGGCTGCGTGCCAATGGGATTTTTCCTCTCCCCCCCCATTTGTCCTGCCGCGCCTCGCAGACGGGGCGGGAAAAAACGCTAAAACTGTCTGAGGGCGAAGCCCGAGTTTTTTAGCGTCCCGCCCTCGTCGAGAAGCAAGGGAAGCCCGCAGGGCCAGGACTGGCTGGGGTGCCCTTTTCTTGTTTCTTCTTTTGGGCAAGCAAAAGAAGAAAAAGAACCCGGCAGAAAGGCCATCATCGCCTCCGCCCAAAAAACCATCACTCCACGGTTTCATCACAATGCGACCACCAAACCTCTTGCTCCCTCTTGCCGCATCTCCCAATTTCAACTATGTTGCCCAAGCAAGAATACACCATCGTCGCGAAGCCGCAAATGGCGATGCGCTCATTACCCTCGCAACCAGGTGAAAAGAATGAAACTCTTTGTTACGCCCCAAGGCGACCGTTGGCTCTGCTCCGAATGCGAAAAGAAGTTCGCCGAGACCATCACCAAAGAGGGGTGGCGGGTGGCCTTTTCAAAAATCGACCCCATGCTCCGCTGCTCCGAATGCAAACATGGCGACATCGAAATCTTTGATTGATCCCGCTCTCCTTGAAAAAATTCAAGAAGATATACCTTGAGATCACCAACCGCTGCAATCTTGCCTGCAGCTTCTGCCACAAAAGCAACCGGGCAAAAGCCTTCATGCCTGCGGAGGAGTTCCGCGCCATCCTCGGCGCGATCGAGGGGCACACCGATCATCTTGCCCTGCATGTGCTGGGCGAGCCCTTGCTGCACCCGGAGTTGGGCGTTCTCCTTGCCCTCTGCCACGAGCACTCCCTCAAGGTCAATCTGACCACCAACGGCACCCTGCTCCCCCAGCGCCAGGAGCTTTTGCTGGCCAGCCCTGCCCTGCGCCAGGTCAATATCTCGTTGCACAGCTTCAGCGAACAGGATGGTGATCCAGGCCGTTCCGGCTATCTCCCGGGAATCTTCGATTTTATCCGGGCAGCCGAGGCCACGGGGCTGCTGATCAGCCTGCGGCTCTGGAATCTGCCGCCAACCGGCGCCAATCTTCCCTCCCCCAACGACCCCATCCTGAAGGCGCTTGAGGATTTTTTCGGGCTATCCGAGCCGCTGGTTTCCCGGCTCACCCCCGGCCACGGCATCACCCTGGCCCAGAAAGTATTCCTGAGCCAAAACAATCGCTTCACCTGGCCCCATGGACCGGCCCCGGACCTGGGCGACAAGGGAACCTGCCGGGGACTCAAGGATCATGTCGCCATCCTGGTGGACGGCACCGTGGTGCCCTGCTGTCTCGATGGTGAGGCGGATATCCCCCTGGGCAACATCCACGCGCAATCCTTGGCCGGGATTCTCTCCAGCCCCCGCGCCGTGGCCATGCGCACCGGCTTTTCCCAACGGCGGCTCAGCGAGCCCCTCTGCCGCCGCTGCACCTTCCGGCAATCGTTCTAGCCCTTGCTTGGTAATCGCGCACCAGTGCCGGAGATGCGCGTGTCAATTGTCGGCAGCAGTGCCGACCAAGAGGCCTGCGAAGTGTGCTATTGCACATGAGCAGGCCGATGACAGCTAAGCGAGCGCAGCGAGACTGCGAAGCAGATCCGGTGCTGGTGCGCGATTGCCAGCCAGCTGGCCGCAGGCCGCGGAGATATCCGCGCCCCGGCTCTGGCGGATAAAGGTGTTGAACCCCGCGTCGCGCAGCACCTTCTGAAAGGCAAGGGTCTGCGCCTCGTCCGGGCAGGCGTACTCCGTATCCCCGGAGCCGTTGTAGGGCAGCAGGTTGATCCGGCTGGGGATACCCTGCAGCTTCTCCGCCAGCAGGCGGGCATCGGCCAGGGAATCGTTGATCCCCTTGAGCATGATGTACTCGAACAAAATCACCTTCTTTTTGCCCAGCGGATACCTGCGGCAGGCGGCGAGCAGCGCTTCCAGCCCATGGGTCTTGTTCACCGGCATCAGGCTGCTGCGCACCGCGTCATCGGCGCTGTGCAGCGACACGGCCAGATTGACCCGGATGTCCCGGCCCAGATCATCCATGCGCGGGACGATCCCGCAGGTGGAGACGGTGATCCGCCGTTCGGAAAAGCCGAGGCCGTGGTCGTCCATGAGGATCTTCAGTGCGGTCAGCAGGTTGTCGTAATTGGCCAGGGGCTCGCCCATGCCCATGAACACCAGATTATTGAGCAGCTCCCGGGGCGTGGCCCGCTCGATGCCGCTGGCAACCATGTGGGTCATCACGGCCAGCACCTGGCCCACGATCTCGGCCGGACGCAGGTTGCGGGTAAAGCCCTGCCCGCCGGTGAGGCAAAACCGGCAGCCCATGGCGCAGCCCGCCTGGGAAGAGACACACAGGGTATGGCGGCCGTCCTCGGGGATGAGCACGCTCTCGACCATGGCACCGTCGGCGAGCCGGAAGGCGAATTTCTCGGTACCGTCCGCCGATTTCTCCACCATGGCAGGGACAAGGCTGCTCATGCAGGCATGCTTGGCCAGGAGCGTTGTCACCTCTTGACTGATGCCGAGCTGGGAAAAATCGAAGATGCCGGGACGGCACAGCCGGGCAAAGATCTGCTTGGCCCGCTTGGCAGGCAGACCCAGGGACACCACATACGCGCGCAATTGGTCGAGGGCGAGGTCGCGCAGATCGACCTGCCCGCGCTCCGGTCCGATCAACTCCGGACTGCCCGTTGCCTGTTGTTTTGACTCTATATCCATGCACCCTCTGTAACACATTTCCGCCCTGTTTCAAAAGATGATGCACTCGCAAAACATGGAAAAAGGGCACAGGTCCGTAACACAGGCACATGAAGTGGCGAGCAATACCTGTTGTAATCGCGGCTTTTTTTGCGATTTCAACAAAGGAGAGCCGGAGAGAACCCCGCCCAAAAACCCCTTGACTCGGCCGGGCAAATAAATCAAATATACATTTAACTTATCAAGCAAAGGAACCATACGTGCGAAAACAACGAAGCGACGGCCAGGAAACCCGCCGGAATCTGCTGGCGGCCGCAAGCGAAATCTTTGCCCGCAAGGGATTCCGGGACACAACCATCGCCGAGATCTGCAAGCAGGCCGGAGCCAACACCGCCGCGATCAGCTATCATTTCGGCAGCAAGGAAGCCCTGTATGTGGAGAGCTGGCGCTACGCCTTCACCCGATCGTTAAGCATCTACCCCCCGGATGGGGGCATTCCGCCCGGAGCCCCGGCACAAGAGCGTCTGCACGGGAGAATCCTCGCGATCATGCGCAGGATCATCGACCCGCAAAGCCATGATTTCGACATCTTCCACAAGGAGATGGCAAACCCCACCGGCCTCCTTGCCAAGCCCATGCAGGAATCGGTGGAGCCGATCTTTAAAGGCCTTACCCTCTTGGTCTCCGAATTGCTGGGCAAGGAACCCCAGGAGCCCGAGGTGCAACTCTGCGCCATGTCCATCCGGGCTCAATGTTTCGGCCCCTTGCTCCACGCCCGCCGCCGCAAGAGTGCGCAGGAACTGCCAACCACCTGCATTGAATCCCTGCCTGATGACGTGGAGGAGCTGGCGGACCATGTCACCCGCTTCAGCCTTGCCGGTATCCGGGCCCTGCGCCCTCAACATCCGCAACAATCCGACAATGAGGTTGGCTCATGAAACACCCGGCCAAGAAATCCCTTGCCGCGCTGATCGCCCTGCTGCTGCTCGGCAGCCTGGCAGTCTGGCAGCTCACCCGCAACAAGGAAAAGGATGCGGCCTACCGCACCGCCGAGCTCAAGCGCGGTGATCTGCAGGTTACCATCAGCGCCACCGGCACCGTGGAACCGGAAGAGGTCATCGATGTCGGCGCCCAGGTGGCCGGGCGCATCGTCTCCTTTGGCAAGGACGCCAAGGGCAAAACCGTGGACTACGGCTCCGTGGTGGAGGCGGGTACGGTGCTGGCCCGGATCGACGATTCGCTCTACGCGGCCGACGTGGCCCAAGCCGAGGCCCAGCTTCTCTCGAACAAGGCCGGGCTGCAGAAGGCCAAGGCGGATCTTGGCCGGACGGAACAGGATTGGAAGCGGGCCAAGCAACTCGGCCCCTCCGAGGCCCTGTCGCAATCAAACTACGACGCCTACGAATCGGCCCATAAAACCGCGCTGGCCCAAGTGGCGGTAAACGAGGCCTCGATCCGCCAGGCCGAGGCAACGCTCAAGCGCGCCCAACGCAACCTCGGCTACTGCACCATCACCTCGCCGGTCAAGGGCATCATCATCGACCGGCGGGTCAACACCGGCCAGACCGTGGTGGCGAGCCTCAATGCCCCCAGCCTCTTCCTGCTGGCCAAGGATCTCACCCGCATCCAGGTGTGGGTGGCGGTGAACGAGGCGGATATCGGCAAAATCCACCCCGGCCAGCCCGTGACCTTCACGGTGGACGCCTTCCCCGGCGAAACCTTCCGGGGCGAGGTGGGCAAGATCCGGCTCAACGCCGCCATGACCCAGAACGTGGTGACCTACACGGTGGAGATCGCCACCGACAACAGCGACGGCCGCCTTTTGCCGTATCTCACCGCCAATGTCCAGTTCCAGCTGCTGCAGCTTGGCAATGTTCTGCAGGCGCCCAACGCGGCCCTGCGCTGGAGCCCGCCCGCCAAGGAAGGCGAGAGCGAACAGGACGCGAAAAAATCCGGGATGGAGCGGGGCAAGGGGCCAGCCCCGGCCAAAGCCAAGGCTGGCGGCGCCCTCTGGGTGCTGGACGAAAAACAGAAACCCCGCAAGATCGAGGTCACGACCGGGCCCAGCGACGGGATCAACACCGCGGTGGAGAGCGCGGAGCTGCGCGAGGGCATGCAGGTTATCACCGGGATGCTCCTGCCGGATTCCGGCAAGGGCAAGAATGGAGGAGGCAGCCCCTTCACCCCGCAGTTCGGCGCAGGCAACAAGAAAAACAGCGGAGCCAGGTAGAGGGCCATGGAACTCATCACCCTGCGCGGGATCGAAAAAACCTACCAGATGGGCGACATCGCCGTGCCCGTGCTGAAAGGCATCTCCCTGGCCATCCGGCAGGGGGAGCTGGTCGCGCTCACCGGCTCGTCCGGCTCCGGCAAGTCCACCCTGATGAACATCCTGGGCTGCCTGGACCGCCCGACCGCAGGCGAATACTGGCTGGACGGCCAGGAGATCTCCACCCTCTCCGCCGACGAGCGGGCCCTGCTCCGCAACCGCAAGCTGGGCTTTGTCTTCCAGAGCTTCAACCTCCTGGCCAGAACCAGCGCCATCGAGAACGTGGCCATGCCGCTCTCCTACGGAGCCGGGCATTTAAGCGAACGCGAGGCCAGGGAGCGGGCTGCGGAGATGCTTACCAGGGTGGGGCTGGCCGACCGGCTGGACCACCACCCCGCCCAACTTTCCGGCGGCCAGCAGCAACGGGTGGCCATCGCCCGGGCTCTGATCAACCGCCCGCCGGTGCTCTTTGCCGACGAGCCCACCGGCAATCTCGATTCCAAGACCAGCGAAGAGGTGCTGCAGATGTTCGAGCGGCTCAACACCGAGGATAGGATCACCATCATCATGGTGACCCACGATCCCAAGGTGGCAGGACACGCCAACCGGGTGATCCGCATGCAGGACGGGGTGATCCTCGATGATGCGCCCCCCACCGCCGGTGCAAATCCAAACACCCCGGCAGGCGCGCCATGATGCTCTACACCACCGCCCGCACCGCCTTTCGGACCCTGCGCCGCAATCCCATGCGGGCCATGCTCACCACCTTGGGCATCGTCATCGGCGTGGGCGCGGTCATCGCCATGATGGAGATCGGCGCAGGCGCCTCGGCGGCGCTGAAAAAAACCATCGCCAGCATGGGGGCCAACGTCCTGGTGGTCCGGCCCGGCACCGCCTCCAGCGGCGGGGTCTCCTTCGGGGCAGGCTCCACCACCACCCTGACCCCGGAAGATTGCCAGGCCATCCTGCGGGAATGCCCGGCCGTGCGCAACGCCGCGCCCATGGTCCGCGCCCGCACCCAGGTGGTGTACGGCAACCGCAACTGGGTGCCCAACGCCATCTACGGCACCACCCCGGCCTATCTCGATGTGCAGGACTGGTCCATCCTGGCCGAGGGCGAGCCCTTCAGCGACCGGGATGTGCTCAACGGCAACCGGGTCTGCATCCTGGGGCAGAGCCTGGTCCGGGAACTGTTCGATAACGAATCTCCGGTGGGCAAGGAGATCCGGATCAAGAACATCGCCTTCCGGGTGATCGGGGTTCTCACCCCCAAGGGCGCCAACATGATGGGCTTCGACCAGGACGACGTCATCCTCGCGCCCTGGACCACCATCAAATACCGGGTCACCGGCGCCACCCTCTCCACCGCCAACCAGAGCACCGCCACGGCCAGCGATTCGGTCAACACCCTATCCAACCTCTACCCTGCGGTTAAACGCGGCCTCTACCCGGAGCAATCCAGCGTCCAGCAGGCCGACAACCCCATGCCGGTGCGCTTCGCCAATATCGACCAGATCATGCTCGCGGCCAACAGCTCGGCGGAGATCCCCCTGGCCGTCGAACAGATCACCGGGGTGCTCCGGGAGCGGCACCGTATCCGCGCCGGCGAACCGGATGATTTCAATGTCCGCGACATGGCCGAGCTGACCCGCACCCTCTCCACCACCACCAAGCTGATGACCAACCTGCTGCTGGCCGTGGCCATGATCTCCCTGGTGGTGGGCGGGGTGGGGATCATGAACATCATGCTCGTTTCCGTTACCGAACGGACGCGGGAGATCGGGTTACGCATGGCCGTGGGCGCACGGGGCAAGGACATCCTCCGGCAATTTCTCGTGGAAGCGGTGGTGCTCTGCCTCACCGGCGGGGCCATGGGCATCGTCATCGGCCACGGCGGCTCCCTGCTGGTACAGGCTCTGCTCAAATGGCCGGTGGAGACCTCGCCCGCAGCCATCGCCACGGCGGTGCTGGTCTCGGCCGGAGTGGGAATCATCTTCGGATTCTATCCGGCCTGGAAGGCCTCGCGGCTTGATCCCATCGAGGCCCTGCGCTATGAATAAGGTAATTTTGCCCAGCAGCACCGCATCTGCGTTGTCATCGGCCAACTCGTGTGCAATAGCACACTTCATCGGCCTCTTCCTAGCATCTGCGGCCCTGCTGAACAATTACCGTTCTGGGATTATCCTTATTCCCCTGCTCCGAATTGGAAAATTACTGAATACAAGCACCCGGGCCAACCTCCCGGCCTCTCTTAAAAGGAGTAACCCCATGCCCCGCTTAACCTACCGAACCTCCCTGGCGCTCTGCCTCTGCCTGCCCCTTGTCACCAGTTGCGCGATAGGCCCTGATTTTCTCCGCCCGGAGTCCAAGGTTTCCTCCCAATGGCTGGGACAACCGCCGACAGCCCCCGAGGGTGCGCCCTCCGCGGAACAGAACCTGGCCCAGTGGTGGACGGTGTTCAACGATGCCCAGCTCACCTCCCTGATCGAACGGGGGATGCAGGCCAATCTGGATCTGCGCATGGCCCAAAGCCGCATCCGCCAGGCCCGCGCCTCCATGGGCATCGCCGGGGCGGATCTTGGCCCAACGGTCAATACCGATGCCTCGCTTACCCGCAGCCGGACCCCGGCCTCTTCGACCAGAAGCGAGGTGACGACCTCCAATCTCTACCAGGCAGGATTTGACGCCGGCTGGGAGATCGATCTTTTCGGCGGCCTGCGGCGCGGGGTCGAGGCGGCAGGCGCGGATCTCGACGCGGCCATGGAAAGCCGGAACGACCTGCTGGTAAGCCTGAGCGCCGAGGTGGCGAGCAACTATCTCAATCTGCGCTCCCTGCAACAGCGGCTCGCCATTGCCCGCCAGAACCTCAAGGCCCAGGAGCACACCGCCGACCTGACCCGCCAGCGTTTCAGCGCGGGCTTTGCCAGCAAACTCGATGTGGCGCGGGCGGAAGCCCTGGCCGCCACCACGGCCGGGCAGATCCCGCTGCTTGAGGCGCAGGCACGGCAAACCATCTACAGCCTCAGCCTGCTGCTGGGCGGCGAGCCTGCGGCCCTGCTGGAAGAGCTGACCCCGGACACCCCCCTGCCCACGGCCCAGGCCACGGTGCCCATGGGCTTGCCGTCGGACCTGCTCCTGCGCAGGCCGGATATCCGCAGGGCGATTGCCAAGCTCCATGCAGCCACCGCCCGGATCGGGGTGGCCAAGGCCGATCTTTTTCCCAAATTCACCATCTCAGGCGCCCTGGGCTTTCAGAATACCAATTCCAATGCGCTCTTCAACAGCGCCGGCAGCTTCTGGTCCATCGGCCCGGCCCTGAACTGGCCGCTCTTTGACATGGGCCGCACCCGCGCCAATCTGGAGCTGAAAAAAGCCGTCCAGGAAGAGGAACTCCTGGCCTATGAACAGACCGTGCTCAATGCCCTGCGCGAGGCGGAAAGCGCCCTGATCGCCTCGACCAAGGAGGAGGAGCATCGCAAATCCATGGCCCAGGCCGTGGCAGCCAACCGCACCGCAGTGGAACTGGCCACCGCCCTCTACACCGCAGGGCAAAACGATTTCCTCGCCGTGCTCGACGCCCAGCGTTCTCTCTACACTGCGGAGGACGCCCTGGCCCAGTCCAGCCGCACCGTGTCCACCAATCTGGTCGCCCTGTTCAAAGCCCTGGGCGGGGGCTGGCAGACGGAAGAGGATGCGGGCCGCGAAGGTTCGGGCTCCTAAGCGCGTTAAACCGTGAGCCGCCCAAGGCGGCTGCACTTTTCTTCCCCCTTTGACAAATGGGGACCGAGGGGGATTTAAAAACGCCGGAATCGTGCGCCCCGTCCGCAAATCCCCCCTCACCCCTCTTTTGCAAAGGGGGGATAAAAAATCAAGGAACGGTTGCAATCAAATCAGAAGATTCCCGCACATGACCAAGCAATGATCCAAAGAAAAACCTCGGTCCTCATCCAGCCCCATCAGGCAGGACAGCCGCTCCTCGATTTTATCAGCCAACGCTTCACCTACCGGAACCGCGAAGACTGGCAGGCGGAGCTGGCAGCCCACCGCTTCCTGCTCAACGATAGCGAGGCGCGGGGGGACACCATCCTTGCCCCACGCGACCGCCTCGTCTACCTGATGCCCGCCCTGATCGAACCTCCGGTTGACACCAACTACACCGTGCTCCACGAGGATGACGACCTGCTGGTGATCGACAAGCCCGCGCCCCTGCCCTGCCATCCAGGCGGCCGCTTTTTCGCCCACACCCTCTGGGCCCTGCTCAAGGAACAGCACGGACTTGCCGAGCCAAGGCTCATCAACCGGCTGGACAGGGAGACCTCCGGCCTCGTGCTGGTAGCCAAAAACAAGAGTGCGGCCCGTCTGTGCCAGGAGCAGTTTGCCCAGCACCGGGTGGAGAAGGTCTATCTCGTGGTGGTGGAAGGAGATTTCCCGGACACGCCTGCCCCGGTGGAAGCCACGGGCTGGATGGGGGTGGACCCGGACAGCGCGATCCGCAAAAAGATGCGGTTCTATCCGGACCACAACGATGCGCCGCCCGGAGCGGTGGCATCCAGCACCACCTTCCGGCGCATCTCCACCGCAAGCAACGCCAACCTGAGTCTGCTGGAAGCGAGACCGCACACCGGCCGTTGCCATCAGATTCGGGCCACCCTGTTGCATCTCGGCTTCCCGGTAGTGGGCGACAAACTCTACGGGGTGGACGAGCAGCTTTTCCTCCGTTTTCAGGAAGACCGGTTGAGCGAGGCGGACCACGCCTTACTCCGCCTCCCCCGCCAGGCCCTGCACGCCGCCAGGTTGCGTCTCAGCCATCCGGTGACCGGAAAGAAGGTGGAGTTTTCCGCCCCCTTGCCGTCTGAACTGCAGGGCTTGCTGGCATAGATATCGGTTTACTTTTCCTTTGATATTCCATACCCTATCAGACAATATCGCTCTGTGTGAAAACCAGTCACAGGAAAACCGAGGGATTCCCCCCATTTTCTTTTTTTCACTTATACCGACAAGAGGACTCGATGAAAAACAACAAAGCAACTTGGGTCTTTCTAACTACACTTGCCTTCTTGTTTATAGTTTCTGCCTTTCGCCTCCGAATAATGTTTGGCACAAAAATCTTCCCTCTTCTTGTATTCGTTTTAGGCCTCCACACCGCGATTCAATTTTTTGAGTGGGTATGCGATCTTACTCCAACAAGTAAATGGTTTTCTGTTGCGCCAGCGCTAAAACAACTCACGGTCGGTAGGCAAGTTCCCTTTTGGCATCGACAGTTTATTTTTTATGGCGGATTCGTCTTTGGCTACCTCTACATGCTTATGCCTAGCCAAATATAACCCCCATAAACACATATTCTTAACCCCACAACTTAGGAGAATAGTGGAGACGCCCATGAAAATATGCGTTTCCATTCTTTGGATGATATAAATCCCCTTTTAGTGGCAAACGCATGAAATTATGGCGTCCCGTAAATTTACCTGCATGCCGCCAGACTGCGCCTCACCCTCCCAATGACCGGACAGGAGCTGGAATTTTCCGCCCCCTTACCGTCTGGAATTCAGGGTTTACTGGATTAGATATCGGTTTACTTTTCCCCTGATAGTCCATACCCTATCAGACAATATCGCTTTATGCGGAAATCAGAGACAGGGAAACCAGAAAATGTCCCTCGTTTTCTCGGAAAATAAACAAAAAACCGTCCCGACGCATAATGGTCAGAAGACCATGCTTGACAGCACATCAAAATGTAACTACAATAAAAATGAAAATCGAGTATGATCGCCTAAAACGGCTGGAAAGCAGGGGACTTGATTTCGATGACGCCCCGCTGCTTTTTGCCTCAGCCCGCCGAATCACCTGGCCGGATAGCCGCCAGGATTACGGAGAGGCCAGGGAAATCACCATGGCAGAACTTGCCGGACGGCTGGTCATCATGGTCCACACCAGGAGGGGTGACGCAACCCGGATCATTTCCATGAGGAAGGCCAATGAAAGAGAACAACGCTGGTTTGAAAAGCAATTTGAAGAAGGTTGACAGCCACGCGATCAGCCCGGCGGAATATGCCGAAATCCCGGAACTGCCGGAGGAGTTTTTCACCGAGGGGCAGTTGTACCGCAACGGTAAGCCCGTGGAGCGGCGGAGCCGTGGCAAACAGAAGGAGCCAACCAAAAAACAACTCACCATCCGGCTGAATTCCGAGGTGGTCGATTTTTTCAAGTCCCAGGGAAACGGCTGGCAATCACGGATCAACACAGCGCTCCAGGAGTACGTTCGCTCGCACAAACCCGCCTGATTGTCCATGCAAGTTAGGAAAAAACAGAGACACCTCCCTGTTTTTTTGAATGAACAACCAAAACCGCCGCGGAGACACCATGAACCCAAGCAGGTTGTTCGAACCCCTCTCCATCGGAAATCTCCATTTTAAAAACAGAATCGCCATGGCCCCCATGACCAGGGGCCGTGCCGGTTCGGCGCGGGTGCCAAACGAGTTGATGGCCGAATACTATCATCAGCGTTCCACGGCCGGACTGCTCATCACCGAGGCAACCGTGGTTTCAAAACAGGGCATCGGCTGGATCGATTCGCCGGGCATCTACACCGAAGAGATGGTTGCGGGCTGGCGGAAAGTTACCGACACGGTCAAACCCACCGGCGCGCACATTTTTCTACAGCTCTGGCATTGCGGCAGGGCGTCGCACAGCGATTTCCATGATGGCGCGCTCCCGGTTTCCGCCTCTGCAGTGCAACTGAACGGCGATTATATCCACACCCCGCTCGGCAAGAAGCAATACGAAATTCCCCGCGCCCTGACGGTTGGGGAAATCAAGGCGACCGTGGCGGATTATCGCCAGGCCGCGATCAATGCCAAAGAGGCCGGTTTCTCCGGGGTTGAGGTGCATGGCGCCAACGGATATCTGATCAATCAATTCCTCGATCCGAAAACCAATCTCCGCACGGACCAATACGGCGGCAGCCTTGAAAACCGTTTCCGTTTTTACAAAGAGGTGGTCGAGGCGGTGCTTGAGGTCTGGGCGCCGGAGCAGGTCGGCGCACGCATCTCGCCCAACGGGGTTTTCAACGATATGGGCAGCGAGGACTTCCGGGAAACGTATCTGTACGCGGCCAAGGAACTCAACACATTCAACCTCGGCTATCTCCATATCATGGACGGGTTGGCCTTTGGTTTTCACGGCAAGGGCGAGCCCATGACCCTGGCGGAATTCAGGCCGCTTTTTCAGGGCAGGATCATCGGCAACTGCGGCTACACCAAGGAAGCGGCTGAGCAGCGATTAACCGAGTCCACTGCGGACATGATCGCCTTTGGCCGCCCTTTTATCACCAACCCCGATCTGCCCGAACGCTTCAAGAACAATTACCCCCTCAACCCTGCCGAGGATATGTCGCTGTGGTATACCCCGGGGGCCAAAGGATATACGGATTACCTGCCGTATGCCTCTTCTGCTTCCTTGTAAGGCGGCAAACAAAAAGAAAAAAGGGAGCCGATTTATTTAATTCCTAGCCATCAACGAATCAACCTGCATTGGCAGAGGGAAAAACCCACTCTGGGCACCAACGCAGAAGATCTCTTTGCAAGGAGGAATTCGCATGAATCTGATCTTTGTCCACGGCTGGAGCGTCACCAACACGGATACCTACGGCGGGCTGCCCGAGGCTTTGGTTGCGGCGGCCGGCGCATACCATCTCGACCTGTCGATCCAACACATCAATCTTGGCCGTTACATCAGCTTTCACGACGAAGTCACGGTCGACGACATCGCCCGCGCCCTCGACCAGGCGCTGCGCGACCTGCCCGGAAACGCGCAGGCTATCCAGCCTTTTTCCTGCATCACCCATTCGACCGGCGGGCCGGTGGTGCGGCACTGGATCAATCGCTACTTCGGCACCGGCCGCCTCACGCAACTCCCGCTGCGGCACTTGGTCATGCTCGCCCCGGCCAACCATGGCTCGGCCCTGGCCGTGCTCGGCAAGGAACGGGTGGGCAGGATCAAGGCCTGGTTCAGCGGCGTCGAGCCGGGACAAAAGGTGCTCGACTGGCTGTCGCTCGGCAGTTATGGCCAATGGACGCTCAACGAGGATTTCCTCTCCTACGATTATGCCGACACCGCGTTTTTCCCCTTTGTCTTGACCGGGCAGGGGATCGACCGCCAGTTGTATGATTTTCTCAACAACTATCTGGTTGAACCCGGCTCAGACGGGGTGGTGCGCGTCGCAGGCGCCAACATGAATTACCGCTATCTGGCAATCGAGCAGAACAACGAACTGCTTCGCAAGCAACCGCCCACCTACCGGCTGGTCGCCGACGATCACCAGCCCGTGCGGATTGCGCCGCCGGTGCCGCTTGGCGTCTATGCCAATTACAGCCACAGCGGCAAGAAAATGGGCATCATGGCGAGCATCACCCCGCAGGGCGCAACGGTCCAGCCGGTGGTCAACGATATCCTCCAATGCCTGCTGGTCGACAACCAGCAGAGCTACCAGCAACGGGCGGAAGCGTTGACGAAATTGACCCAGCGCGAGCAAGAAGGAAAAGAGCGCTACGCCATGTTGATCTTCAATGTCCACGACAATCAGGGCAACCGCTTCGCCAAGGACGACTTCGACGTTTTTCTCCTTGCCGGCCGCGACTACCAGCCCCAGCTGCTGCCGAAAGGATTCTTCATGGACCGGCAGATGAACGGGATTACCAGCAATCTCGTCTACTACCTGAATGTGGACAAGATGAACCAGATCAAGGACGGCCTTTTCGGCCTCCGCATTGTCGCCCGCCCCTCCGGTGGCTTCTCCTACTACTACGCCGCGGAGTTCAGGTCGGACGGGGCCTCTTACGCCAATATCATTGCGCCCAATCAGACGACCTATGTGGACATCACCCTGAACCGCCAGGTCGACAAGAACGTCTTCCGTTTCGACCCGGCCGACCAGCCGCGCAAAAACTTCAAAAACCTGCCGGTCGCAGGGGAGCCCATTGACAACTGAGCAGATCAGGCCAACCACTTTCCTGTAAAAATCTCCCGGCGAACAACCGCATCGCCGCAACTGCTTGAGGAGGGATTATGGACATGCAAAGATTGTTGATCTCATGTTTTCTCGTGATTTGTTTCGGCTTGCCGGGCTGCTCTCTGTCGCCGTCCCCGGTGGCTGGAACCGGGGTAACAGAAACCGAGCTGAGCCGCGCGATCGGAAAGATGTCCTTTGAGCGCGGACTCGCTGAACACTACGTGAGCCTGGCTCTGGCAAAAGCCAAGGACAACCCGAACTTCGCGAAAACCGTCCAGGACAAATACGGACGCGCGGCAGCCCTGGGGAACGCCCTCATCGATAAACTCAAACTGAGCCTGACGCTTCGCAAGATCGACGCCGACGAGCTGGCTCAAGACGTCAAACGCGTCGCCGCCGCGGTCAATGAACTCCATGCCGAGGTAAATCCGCCGCCAATCGGGACAAAAGGGGATAAAATGGCCGCAGCCGCAATCAAGGAACTCCTCGCCCCGGCATCCATTGAGGCAATCGCGAATTCGGCTTTGACAATCTGGAAGGCAGCCCAAGAGCGGGACGACAAGCTCATCGAGGACATCAAGAAAGAACTCGACCAGCATCGCTGGAAGAATTGGCGTGAACTGGATACGGTAATATAGGAACCCAACATGGCAAAGCATGTCTGCCCCTGGTGGCTGGCCTATACCTTTGACAATCCGTTGCGGCGGATCTTCCACAAACCGGAGGAGATGTTTGCCCCGTATCTGCGGGAAGGGATGACAGCCATCGACCTCGGCTGCGGCATGGGCTACTTCTCCATAGGCATGGCAAAACTGGTTGGCGACACCGGAAAGATACTCTCCGTTGATCTGCAACAACAGATGCTGGACACCCTGATGCGGCGGGCCGGGAAAGCGGGGGTCGCCGGCCGCATCACCCCTTTGCGGTGCGAGGAGAACAACATCGGCAACCACGACGAGGTTGATTTCGCCCTGGCGTTCTGGATGGCGCACGAAACCCCGGATGAAGGACGCTTTCTCCAGCAGGTCCAGGCGATCCTCAAAAAATCAGGCAAGCTCCTTCTGGCTGAGCCCAAGCTCCATGTCACCGGTGGGGAATTCCAAAAAACCCTGGCCATCGCCCAAAAAACAGGGCTCGAACGCATCGGTTCGCCTATAATAGCCTTGAGCCATGCGGCTCTGCTTGAGAAGCCATGATGTTTGCAGGAGCCCCCTTGTGAGGAGTACACCATGCCCCGATTCGGCGCCCACATGTCCATCAGCGGCGGGATCGCCCTGGCCTTTGACCGATTGGCCGAGGTGGAGGGCGAGGCGTTGCAGATCTTCACCGCCAACCAGCGGCAATGGCAACCCAAGACGCCAACGCCTGCCGAAATCGAGGCCTTCAAGGCCCGGCGTCGCCGGGCCACGGGAATTCCGGTCGCCTCCCACGATTCCTACCTGATCAACCTCGCCTCGCCCAACCCGGAAACAACAGCCAAGTCCATCGGTGCCTTCCGCGACGAGTTGCGCCGCTGCGCGGCCCTGGGCGTCGAATACCTGGTGGTCCATCCCGGCTCCCATCTCGGCGAAGGGGTCGATGCAGGACTCAAAAGATTTGCCGCCAACCTGGACCTGGCCATGGGCGAGGCCGGTACCGGCCACCAGGTCATGGTGCTCCTTGAAACCACCGCGGGCCAGGGCACCAATCTGGGCGCCACCTTCGAGGAACTGGCCACGATCATCGCCGGGTCCGCCCACCCGGAGCAGCTGGGGGTCTGCTACGACACCTGCCACACCTTCGTTGCCGGCTACGACATCCGCACCCCCAAGGCGTATGCCGAAACCATGGCCGGATTCGACCGGGTGCTCGGCCTTGAGCGGCTCCGCTTCTTCCACCTCAACGACGCCACCAAGGGGCTGGGCAGCCGAATCGACCGCCACGCCCATATCGGCCAGGGCGAGATCACCATCGCTGGGTTTCGCAACCTGATCAACGACCCGCGCTTTGCCGATCACCCCATGGTTCTGGAAACCCCGAAGTCGGATGATCTCCACGAAGACCGGGAAAACCTGGCGCTGCTGCGCAGCCTGCGCAACTAAGCGGAAATGCGGATAAAACCAACACGGGAAAACGCATTTTACCCCCGTATTTATCCGGTATTGCCTGCGGGCTTACCCCGGTGTATGGTTAAGCGTTTACAAAAATAGCGGTCGCGCCGGAGGGCCACTGTCCGGCCTCGCTTCCTGGAGAGTACTGCCATGCACTGCTGGGATTTCCACCACTGCGGAGAAAAGAAAAAAGATTGCCCAGCCTTCCCTCGCTCGGGAAAAAGCTGCGCCCTGCTGGCCGGCACCATCGGTTCCGGCCAGCCCATCTTTGTCTTCAGCCAGAAGAGCGAACGCTGCCTGCGTTGCTCCTTCTTCCACAGCGAGCATTACGTCGAGGAGTTCGAAGGCGCCATCGAGCACGAACCATTTTAACCGTCCCGCTTCACCCCATGCCCGCCAGATTCCGGCCCAGCCATACAGCAACCGAACGATGCAAGGACAATCATGAAAAAAATCAGCCAGTATTTTCTCCAAGGCCTCCTCTTTCTCGTGCCCGTGGTGGCCACGGTGTATGTAGTGTATGTCATCTTTTCCAAGATCGACGGGTTCTTCCCTTTTGATATGCCCGGGCTCGGGTTTCTGCTCACCATCGGGCTCATCCTGGTCGTGGGGTTCGTGAGCTCCAACCTGCTTGCCAACAGCGTCATGCTCCAGGTGGACAGGATTTTTGCCAGGATGCCCCTGGTTACCATGATCTATACCTCGATCAAGGATCTGGTTGACGCCTTTGTCGGCGACAAAAAAAGCTTCAACAAGCCGGTTCAGGTTGCCCTGGATGCGGACAACAGGATCAGCGTCCTGGGTTTCATTACCCGGGAAGATCTCAATACCCTTGGCATCGCGGACAGTGTCGCCGTCTATCTGCCGCAGTCATACAACTTTGCCGCCAACCTCATCATCGTCGACCGGAGCCGGATCTCGCCCCTGGCCGCCGATCCGAAAGAGGTCATGAAATTCATCGTCTCCGGCGGCGTTTCCGCCTGAGATCCCGGCTTTTTTGTGCCGCAACGGCGGTAACCGGCGGGAGTTGAGCCATGTGCCAGTTCTGTACCCAACACGGGGAAGGGAAAAAGTGGTACGAGAACATGGCCAACTACACGGCCGGGATGTTCCATCAGGTCAATTCCCCACAAAACCTCACCCGCTTCCTGCGCGGCTTCGCCACGTCGCTCCGGGATGATGTCGCCACGGCCTCGCGCTGGCAACGCCGCTTCCCGCGCATCTACCGCTTCATCGTCTATCCCATCCTCTCCCGCAAGATGCAAAAAACCCACTTCGGCCAGATCGTGCCCCTGGAGGACGTGGAAGCGATTCTCTCCCAAATGGAGCACATCGTCCGGCTGCCCTGCGTCTGCCGGAGGGTTTCCCTGGGCACTGAAAAACGCTACTGTTTCGGGGTGGGCATGGACCTGACCCCGATCCTCGCTCAAGCGCCGGATTTCGCCGCCTTCGAATACTGGACCAGGGAGCAGGCAAAAGCCTTCATCCGTCGGCTCGACCAGGAGGGCAAGACCCACAGCGTCTGGACCTTCAACACCCCGTTCATCGGCGCGATCTGCAACTGCGACCAGGACTGCATGGCCTACCGGGCCCAGATCACCCTGGGGGTGACGCGCACCATGTGGAAGGCGGAGTACGTGGCCGAGATCGACCCGCTGCGCTGCACGGGCTGCAACCTCTGCCGCAAGCGCTGCTTTTTCGAGGCCATCGCCTTTGACCGCGACAACCACAAGTGCGTGGTCGATGCCACTGCCTGTTACGGCTGCGGCGTTTGCCGCCCCGTGTGCCAACACGACGCCATCCGTCTGATCGACCGCGCCACAGTGCCTGCGGCGGCTGCGAACTGGTAGGTTTCCGGCATGCAACCGATCGACAAACTGCTGAGCCGTATCAAGTGGGACAAAGAGTTCGGCGACGCCGCCTTTGAGATCGGCTACCACGACCGGGTGGCCGCGATCATTGTCCGGCGGCCGCTTGGTGACCTGCTTTTTGAGCCGGGCAACAAGGATTCCTTTCTCCTCATGGATGACGAGGGCGTCTACCAGCGGATTCCCCTGCACCGAGTGCGCGAGGTGTACCGCAACGGCGAGCTGATCTGGCAGCGGCCCGGAACCGGCGAGATGCTCCGCTGAATCAGCAGACCATCGCCCCCCCGATCCGGGCAGGGACAGGGCTAGAAAAAGAAGGAAAGGATAAGAGAGCCGAAGCTGTGATTGTCGGGTTGGCCGTCGAATTCCTTGGTGCGGAGCACCTGGGTCCAGGTCAATTTGAACTGTTGAAAGTAGAGGGCTGCCCCGCCTGCCAGGTCGGCGACAAGCGGCTTCTTGCCGACGCTGTGGCTGTCGGCAAAGGTGTTGCCGTCCAGAAAGATATCCCGCAGAACAGCGCGGCTGTTCACCGCGGCAAAGAGGTACCCGCCTTGCTGCTGTCTTACGGAGAAAGCGGTGTTTCCGGCAGGCCGGATCAAGCTCACCCCGAAATCATCCGGCAGATTCCAGCCCAACCGGGTTTCAAAACCGGTATTGGCATAGGTGGCGACATTGCCCAGGGAGCAGCCCAGATGGGAGATGGCATCCATGGCAAAGGCGCCGTTGCTGAAGAAGGGGGCAAACTGCCACTTGCGTTCGTAAATCGCGGCCAGCCCCGGCTCGTTTTTCAATTGGTGCTCCCAGCCGTTTGGCCGTTGCAGGTCGCGGAGGTCATGCACCGCCTTTTGCGTCTCATCGGCATAGGAGTTCGGCCCGATCATGCCCAGCTGCAGCTCGATGGTGTCCATCCACTCGCGGCTTCTGGCATGGAACGCCGTGGCGCAATAGGTCCAGCCCGCATAGGGGCGATCGCCGACAATCAGATCGCTGCGGGAGATGTCGGCAGGGGTGTACATGTTCTGGCCGACGGAGAATTCCACCTTGCGCTTCAAGTCCGGATCGGGATCGTTGATAAAGGGGAGCCGGGAGATGTATGCAAGGCTCCACTCCGGCAGCTTGCCGCTCTCGACAAAGTCGGCCAGGTCCGGAGAGATGAGGGAGATCTTGACCCCGTTGGTGTAGTTGCGGTCCGTGCCGGTAAAAAGGTCGTTTTCAAAGTAGACATGCACGGTCCACGGCAGTTCCGGTTCTTCTCGGGCCAGGGAAGGCGTTGCCGCTACGAGGCAGGAAAGGCTCAAGAACAGCCCGGAAAAAAAGATCAGGGGACCGGAACGGAAAAGGGACATTGCAACCTCATGGGAGGCAACGGCAGGTGCGGGACAAACAAAGGAGGGGCAATGGCTCCGGCCGTTTCCCTGCCGCCATTGCCCCGTACACCGGAAACTAGAACATCGAAATGAGATACAGGGCCGCGGCAACGCAGATAAAAATGATGCCTACCTTGGCTGCGACATCCGATTCGTCGTGTCCGTATCCATGCGGGTCGTCGTGATGCTCGTCATGTCCACTCATGTTGCAATCCTCCTGGGGCTTTTTTTATATCGTCGGCAACGGAGAGCCGTTGCGGGTGAACAACACGGTTTTACTTTTTTCAACTTATAGCCTTTGCCGGCTTTTTCAAGCATTAAATCGCGCCGGGGCAACACACCGCTCTCCCCTCTTCCCCCGAGAAATCGGCCGTTTTTCAGGCTTTCCTTTGCGCTCATTGCCTGATAGCATGGGACCATACGGCCGGACCATCACTTTTTTCAAGGAATCGCCGTCCGAGGACACGAGAATACCGCTTTTCATTCCCCAAAACCACCGGAGAAAACGATGAAAAAGAACCTCTGCATCGCCATGATGATGGCCATTCCGATGCTCTGGGGCTGTAGCCAGGAAGCAAAACAGGCCGAGGCTCCCACCCCGGCAACGATGCCCCCTGTCGAACAAGCCATGGACACGGCTAAAGAGGCAACCGAAGCCGTTGCCGCCCAGGCACGAAAAACAACCGGCGCGGCTGAAGAAAAGGTGGAAAAACAGGTCGCACCAGTGGAGGAAAAAGTCGCGGCCACAGCCGCCAAGCTCACCATCACGGTGGAATCCGTTGCCATAGACAACAAGAATGGCAAGGTCGTTCTCCCGCACAAGAAACATGCCGAGGCTTACGGCTGTCCCGTCTGCCACGGCGACAAGAAACCGGGTCCGCAAAAGCTCGGCAAGGATGCGGCCCACGCCCTCTGCCAGGGTTGCCATAAGGAAACAAAGCGTGGCCCCACGGACTGTAACCAGTGCCATCAAAAAAAGGCCAAATCCACCGAGGGATGCTGATTATTTTCCGTTCCCGGCAACATGGAAAGCCATTGCAGTGTTTGCCCCTTTTATTTATATAGTGAGGGTGTCTTTTTGTTGGGTCTGTTTTTCACTAACCTTGAAAATAAGGATGAGTCTCCATGCTGCAAAAAATAATCAAACCCATGAGTTTCTTTTTGGTTTTTTCCTTTCTTCTCCTCGATGTTTCCGTGCACACGGCAAAGGCGCGGATGATCGACACCGACACCGTGATCGCCGCGCAGAGGAAAGAAGCGATCCAGGCGCGGGTTACCGCCTTTTTGGGTCGCGAAGATGCGCGGAAGGTCATGGAGCAACACGGCGTCGATGCTGTTGAGGCGCAAAAAAGGGTGGCCAGCCTTTCCGATGCGGAGCTGGCGAAAATCTCCCAGGCCATGGAGCAGCTGCCTGCCGGTGGCGATGGCCTGGGGACGGTCGTCGGCGCCGCGGTTCTGATCTTTCTCGTCTTGTTGATCACCGACATCCTCGGTTTCACCCATGTTTTTTCCTTTGTTAAGCCCCAACGCTAAGCGCCGGGAACAGTCGCGTTTTCTCCAGGCCGGCAATCGGATGATTGCCGGCCTGTTGTTTTTAACGCTGCCCCTTGTTTTGTCCGGCTGCGCCGCCCTGTCGACACGATCCCTGCCCCAGCCGCCCAACGTCCCGGGCAAGGCCCTGGTTGCCGGAGTGCCTTTTTTTGCCCAGGATGAATTGCAGTGCGGACCGGCAGCCCTGGCCATGGCGCTTAACTGGAGCGGGGTCGCGATACAACCCTCCGAACTCACCCCCGAGGTCTTCACCCCGGGCCTCAAAGGCAGCCTGCAAAGCGGGCTGATCGGCTCAGCCCGCCGCCATGGCCGGGTCGCCTATCCCATTGCCGGCAGCGAGGCGCTGCTGGCCGAGGTTGCGGCCGGCAATCCGGTCATCGTTCTGGTCAATCTCGCCTTCTCCTGGTACCCGAAATGGCATTATGGCGTGGTGATCGGCTTTGATCAGGGGCGCGGCGAGGTTATTCTCCACTCGGGACTCATTGCCGACGAGCATCTCGGTTCGGGAGTTTTTCTCAATATCTGGCAGCGCAGCGAGTATTGGGGGCTTCTGGTCCTGCCGCCTGAACGGCTGCCCGCCACGGTGAAAGAGGAAGTTTGGCTTGAAGCCGTTGCCGGCCTGGAAAGGACCGGCCAGTGGCAGGGAGCGGCAGCCGGGTATGGCGCGGCCCTGAAGCGCTGGCCAAAGAGTTTTGCTGCCTGGATGGGGCTCGGCAACAGCCGCTACAGCCTGGACAATCTGGCCGGCAGCGCCGAGGCCTTTCGGCGGGCAACCCGGATTCAGCCGAAAAACGGCATCCCCTTCAACAACCTGGCCCAGGTTCTGGACAAACAGGGCAAGCGAAAAGAGGCCCTGGCCGCGGCGCAACGGGCCGTGGAGCTTGGCGGCCCGCTTGTTGATAATTTCCGGCACACCCTGGAAGAGATCAAGGCTCAACCCGCTCCCACCAACAAACCACGGCGCAATAAATAAGGCGGCTGATGGGGTTGGGGTTCCACGCAACGCAGCGTTCCGGGCGCTCGCGCTCAGACAGTAAAGTACCGCCTTACCAATTGATTGAGCTGGGTGTCCAACTCCTCTTCCTGCTCATTGCCGCAGAGTTGCGCATACAGATGCGGGGCAATGGCCAGAAAGGCATCGACCAATTCCGGATCAAAATGGCTGCCGGAGGATTCCTGCAGAATGGAGACTGATCGCTCGTAGGAAAAAGGCTCCTTGTAAGGCCTTCTTGAGGTGAGCGCGTCAAAGACGTCGGCAATGGCGAAGATCCGGGCGCTTTTCGGAATGGCCGCCCCCCGGCGCCCGGCCAGGTAGCCGTTGCCGTCATACTTTTCGTGATGATTTTCCACCACGGCCACCGCATCGTGCAACCACTGGTAAGACTGAATGATATCCACTCCATGGCCGACATGGGTCTGCATCACCGCGAACTCTTCTTCGGTAAGCTTGCCGGGTTTAAGCAGAATGGCGTCGCTGATGGCAATCTTGCCGACATCGTGAAGAAAGGCGCCCTTGATCAGAGCCTGCATCTCCTTGCCGGAAAGGCCGATGGCCTCGGCCAGCCGGATGGCGTAGATGGTCACCCGATAGTTGTGGGCATTGGTGTCGCTGTCCCGCTTGGCAATGGCGCTGCCCAGCACCTTCAACATGCCGATGTTGGCCTTGGCAAGGTTGTCGGAAAGGACGATCAGATCGCGGTTCAGGGCGGTAATCACCGGATAGAGGATCAGGATGGCAAGAAAGATTGCCGCCACCACCTGAATAATCGACCAGGCCACCCGCCAGACCACCTGTTCCATCTCCTGCCCCGTAACCTGGTAGATGCCTTCGAAGTAGCCGATGATGCGCTGGTCCTCTTGATCGATGATGGGCATCATCAGCTTCAGGTAGATGGCGTCGGCGTGGAGGATTTTCATGTATTCGATGCATTGGCCCATGAGGAAATCATGCCGTTTTTCCTCCAGGCCGGCCATGATCTCCTGGACCTGGGGCAGGGCATATTCGACAACTTTCTCTTTCTTCCGGTTATAGATTTCAACCATCACGAAATGCCGTTCCCTGGCAAGGGATTGAGCCATCATCTCCAAATCTCGACCATTTTCCGCAGTGGGAGCATGGAAATATCTACGCGCCGCCGCAATGAGCTGGGTTGAATTGGTCTGGGCCAGGCCAATCACATAGGCGTCGATTCGCTCGAACTCACCATAGGCGACCAGGGAGCCGATGACTGCCGAAAGGATCAGCCAGCCGAGGAACAGTTTTTTGATGATCCGGCGATGGAGGTCTTTTTGCATAAGTGTTGCGACATCTGTTGGGTTGTTGAGGGGGAGCGGGGAAAATCCACCCCATCGTCAAAGGACTCGCAGAACAGGGTGGCGATCCATTGCGAAAAAAGTGCCGCCGCAGGTTTTGCCGGTGGTTCGGCCGGATGAGGGGCAGGTTCTGCTCGGCCTCGGGCAAAAGCGCGGGCTTTCTCCAGCTCCGCCTGCATTTTGGCCATCTGCAATGGTGGGGAAGGGGCGCATCACGCAAATCCATGCGCCCCCTGCCCTGTTAGAAGTCCTCGAACTCCTCGCCCATGGGGATGATATCCTCGGGCTTGGACGAGGCTGCCGGTTTCTTGGCTGCGGGAGGCAGAGCCTTTCGCGCGGGCGCTGTCTTTTTCGGAGCAGCGAGCTTGACCGCCGGGCGTTTAAGCCGGCTCAGCCTGGAGGAGGAGCTTTCGGCCACTGCGGCTTCTTTTCCCCCGCAGATAACCATGGCCAACAATTCCCCAACCGAACCATTCATCATCTCCGCCTGGGCGCTCAGTTCTTCCGAGGCGGAGGCGGATTCTTCCGCTGCCGCGGCGTTTGCCTGGGTCACGGTGTCGATCTCGTGGATGGCCTTGGTGACCTGGTTGATGGCGTTGGCCTGCTGGCTTGCCGCTCCGGCAATCTCGGAGATGATCGTGCCGATGCGGGTGGTGGACTGGGAGGCAACGTAGAAGGACTCGCTGGTCTCGCTGACCAGGGTGTTGCCGGTGGTGATCTTCTGCACCGTGCCCTCGATGAGGTTCGAGGTGTTCTTTGCCGCTTCCGCCGCCCGCATGGCCAGATTGCGGACCTCGTCGGCCACCACCGCGAAGCCGGCCCCGGCCTCGCCTGCCCTGGCGGCCTCAACCGCGGCGTTCAGGGCCAAGAGATTGGTCTGAAAGGCGATCTCGTCGATGGTTTTCACGATCTTCTGGGTTTGCGAGCTGGCCGCCGAGATCTCATGCATGGAGGTGGTGAGCTTTTTCATGGATTCGTCGGCGTTCTGGATAACCTGATTGGCCTCCTTCATCAGCGCGTCCGCCTGCCGGGCATTGTCCGCATCCTGCTTGATCATGGCCCCGACCTCTTCCAGGGAGGCGGAGGTTTCTTCCACCGCCGCCGCCTGCTGGGAAGCGCCTTCGGCCAAGGTCTGACTGGAGGAGGAGACCTCCCCCGCAGCAGCGCCGACCTGATTGGCGCCCTCGCTCAGGGTGAGGCTGATCTGCCTCAGGGTGGTCGAGATACCCCGACCGAGGAAGAAGGCCAGCAGTCCGCCACCCACCAGAACCGCAGCCCCAAGTCCCAAGGCGATCCGGGCCAAGGTGGTGGCGGAATCCTTGGCCAGCACGGTTTGTTTTCCCGCGCCGTCCTTGGCGTCAGTAAGCAGCTGATCCAACAGCGGATCAATAGCCTTGGTTGTTTTGCGCACCGCCAGGGTGGCGACCATCCGCTCGTTGCCCACCGGAGCGGCAAGCATGGCGCCGAACGCTTTCTGGTACTCATCGGCCAGAGGCAACAGCTGCTTGGCCGCCTCCATCAATTGCGGCTGCCCGGCGTTCTTGGCCAAGGCCTCGATGGTTCCCAGCTCATCCTGGAAGGAGGCAATGTAGCCGTCCGCTTCCTTGGCGAGAAGCGCGTCGTCGGCGTACAGCAACATCTTTTCATTCTGCCTGCACTGGACCAAAACGATCTTGGCGGCGCTGGCGCGCAGGGCGATGGCCATATCCAGTTCAATGAGCCGGGTGAACTTGGTCGTGGCCGAGGTCAGCGCAAACTGATAAATTCCGGTGAGCACCATGACCAGCAGGAGTACCCCCCCGAATCCTCCCCCGATCTTCTTACATATGGTTGTCTGTTGCCTGGACATCTCTTTCCTTTCCGCACAGTGATATTGATAAGGTCGGCAGACCGCCGACAAGGGAAAGGCCTCGCTGAAACGATGGCTGACCTCCCTTGCCGACCCATGTTTGCCTTGATTTTTCTTGCGTGCCTGGTGGTTCGCCGGATTACTCCATCAGATAGCCGATGTAGTAAACCCCGATGATTTCGCCGCTTGCGTTCTTGATGGGTTCATAGCCGGTGTCGTACAGCTTGCCGAGGATGTCAACGATTCCATAAAAGACGTTGCCCTGGCGGATGGCCGCGATTGCCGGACCGCTCGGGTCCAGGGGGGTGCCGACGGCGCGCTTGCCGTCCTTCATCACATTGGTGCTGACCCGGACGAATCCCTCGCCTTTTTTCATGAAAAAGGTGGCCGTGCAACCGAATTTGGTTTTCAAGGAATCCACCAGCGCATAGTTGTCGTTTATCTTGGTGGCGCCGAAGACCAATGAACCTCCGTCAATCTTGGGCGCGCCGAGCTTCGCGGCCTCGTCTTTCATGGCGGCCATGGCGGTTTTGATCTTTGCGGAAGATTCCGTCGCCGCCATGGCGGTAACCGCCCCGGCCATTATCAGCCCAAGGACAAACAGCGCCAGCATCGATTTAACAGTGTGTTTCGAAAAGACCCTCATCGCATACCTCCTGGTTCATTGGTTTCTTGGCAAGACCGCCATCGGTGTCGTTGTGCGAGGAGCTGCATCCTCTGCCACAACTCCATACTCTCAAAAAAAGGCGAGGAGGGTCAACAGAATTTCCGCGAGTAAATGATAATAATTGTCAAAATAAGAGGGGTGGTCGAGCACGATATTCTTGTTCCACGTCAACTCGTCAGCTCCTGCCGCCAACCCGCCACGCTTCAGAGCCAGTTCCCCTGGGGCTCGGGCGTGGTTCTGATCCGCTCCAGCTGGTCGGCAAGATCGCGCAGCTCCCGCTGCCAGTACTCGCGGGTGCCGAAATCAGGGGCCACCCGGCTCAACCCCTCCTCGGCCACCTGATACCCGCACCAGGCCATGTAGTGGATAAAACGCATGGCCCTGAGCGGCTCGATCAGCCGCAGGCTGCGCCGGTCGAAATCGCGGAAGGTCTCGTAGCCTTCAAGGAAGAGGTCGATCTCGGCAAAGGTCTCTTCCCGGTAACCCGGCAGCAGCATCCAGAAATCCTGCACCGGCGGGCCGATGGCCATGTCGTCGAAATCAATGAGATAGAAGGATTCTCCGGGCCGGTAGATGAGGTTGGAGAAATGGCAGTCGCCGTGGATGCGGATCATCTCGGTGTCGGCAAACAGTGGGCTGATCTCACCGATGAGCGCCTTGACCAGTTCGGCGAATTGCTTGGCAAGGTCCGCGGGCAGGAACTTCCCGGCCAGGAGATAGTCCGCCTGTTGCCGGGTTGATTGGTCCGGGATCATGGTGATCCGCCCCTCCGGGATCCGGCCCGCGCCCACGGCATGGATCCGGCCAAGCAAGCGGCCGATTTCCAGCCACTGCTCCTCGCTGTATTCATCCAGGCTGCGGCCGCCGCACTTGGGAAAGACGGTGAAATACATCCCCTCATGCTCGCCGAGGCTGCCGTTGCCCTGCAAGGCAAGCGGGGCGATGACCGGAATCTCCCGGCTGGCAAGCTCGAGCAAAAACTCATGCTCGTCCTGGAGCGCAGCGTGGCTCCAGCGCCCGGGCCGGTAGAATTTAACCACCAGCCCTTCGCCGTTTTCGCCTTCCAGTTCGTACACCCGGTTGATGTAGCTGGCCAGGGGCCTGCAAAGATTGGTGCAGCGGATATCCAGCCCCTTTTCCACCAACCCGAGAACCATGTCCGGGGTCAGATGGTGAAAGGCGGAATGCGCATGGGGCGCGACAGTGCGGTTCATGATATTTCAGTCTCGTTTTTCATTTTCTGTCACTATTCACAACTCAATGCCGAAAAATAAAATGTTCCCGGAACGATAACTGTTCAGCAGTGCCGCAGATGCGCGAAAGAGGTCTGCGAAGTGTGCTATTGCACATGAGCAGGCCGATGACAAAGCAGATGCGGTGCTGCGGGACAGTTATCAGCCGAGCGCCACGTCGAGAACCATCATCACCGCGAAACCCACCAGAGTAGCCATGGTGACGATATCGATATGTTTCGGATTCTGCTGCGACTCCGGGATAAGCTCTTCCACCACGACAAAGATCATGGCCCCGGCGGCAAAACAAAGGGCATAGGGCAAAACGGACTGCATGCTCAGGACGAAATAGGCGCCCAACACCCCGGCCACCGGCTCCACCAGCCCGGAGGATTGCCCGAGCATAAAGCTCTTCGTCCGGCTCATCCCCTCGCGGCGCAGGGGCATGGACACCGCCGCGCCTTCGGGAAAATTCTGCAAACCGATGCCGATGGCCAGGGCAATGGCGCCGCCCAGGCTTGCAGAGGGGATATTGGCCGCCACCGCGCCAAAGGCCACGCCCACGGCCAGACCCTCTGGGATGTTGTGCAGGGTAATGGCCAGCACCAGCAGGGTGCTGCGCTGCCAGGAGGTTTTCACCCCCTCGCTCTTGCTGATATCCAGACCGGGATGGAGATGGGGCAAAAAGAGATCGATGAGCCGCATGAACAACCCGCCGGCCAGAAACCCCATGGCGGCGGTGCGCCAGGGGACGAAGCCCATCTGGCCGGCCATCTCGATGCCCGGGCCGAGCAGCGACCAGAAGCTCGCGGCAATCATCACCCCTGCGGCAAAGCCGAGCATGGAATCCATGACCTTCCGGTTCACACTCTTCTGCACAAAAACCAGGGCAGCGCCCGCGGCGGTCACGCCCCAGGTAAACAGGGTGGCCAACAGGGCCTGGAGAACCGGATTCAATTCCGGGAAAAAAGTAACCATGGTGGTATCCTGCCGCCTCTGCCTGGGGTTGCCTGCCGGAACAGCTTCACACCGCCATTGTATTCCAGAACCAAGGAAAAGTATACGCGGGAAATGGAGCGGAGCACGTCTATCAAGGCTCTGCCTGCAATCTCCTCTTTCCATTGACCCTTCTTATCTTTGTTGTGACTGAAGTCACAACAAACAATGACTGCGGTCATTGTTCCCCTCTTCCTTCTCTTGCTATGAGAGACAAAGGCATTGTGCCTGAGCGTTATTTTTCAATCTTCATAAGGAGGAAAGAGATGAAAAAAATGTACACGGTTCTTGCGGCAACAGCCTTCTGTTCATGCCTTGCGGGTGGACTGGCCTTGCCGGACAAGGCCATCGCCGGACCATCCATTGATTTCGGCGATGATGGTGGCTACCTGCAACTCGATGTGAAATTTCAGGGGATTTTGGACCACACGAATTTTGGTTCCAGCACAGATGGTCAGGGAAGTCGATGGGATGCGGATCTCCGCAGGGCAAGAATAGTTTTCACCGGCATGTTTGACGACACCTGGGGCGCCAAGTTCCAGACCTGCGGCGGCACGAGCGCCACTCGAAACTTCGGGGGCGGCGGCTATGAACTCTCCAAAAATAACAGCAAGACCAATTCCCAGATCAGGCTGACCGACGGCTATCTCATCGGGATGATAAACGATTGGTTCAACGTAAAGGCCGGCCTAACCAAAATCCCTCTGACCCGCGCCAATCTAGACGAGTGCTTTTCGCCGCTCAGCCACGAACGATCCGCCTTTGTTTATTCACCCTATGGCACGGACGCCACCAAAAACAGCCGAGACATGGGCCTTGTGGCAACAGGGGCTTTCGATGATAACCACCTGAAATACTTCGCCGGCATCATGGAGGGACGAGAGGGCGCGGCCAGTTTCTATAACCCTTTTGCGGACAAGACCTTTACCACCAGCACCGAGCCCAGCAGCAGCCTGGAATATGTGGCGCGACTCCACTATTCCTTTCTGGACCCCGAGACCAGCGCAAGCGCCGGCGGGTATAAGGGCACCTATCTCGGAAAACAGGGCAAGGTTTTAACCCTGGGTATTGCAGGGGCTTACGAGGCGGATGCCGCCTATAAGAACACAGCGCCTGCCGGAGCGGCCGGCACGGCGGGCTATCTGTTGCCTACAGTTACCGGTGACGAGACTGTGGATTACACGGCCTGGACTGCGGATCTCTTTTTTGAATACCCCTTTGCCGATGGCGGGGTGCTCACCGCCACAGCCCTCTACCTTGACGTCGATTTTGACGACGCTTACAAGACCGCTACTGCTGTTGGCGATTTGGGAACCATTGTGGGTGGAGCCACCGGCCAAAGAGAGGGCTATTATGGAAAGCTTGGCTACGTTCTCCCCCTCACCGTGGGGCCAAAAGGCAAACTCCAGCCCTTTGCCCGCTATGAGCACTGGGATATTGCAAGCCTCCTGGGGGAAACCGATCAGACAGTGAAACAGTGGGGGGGCGGGATGAATTACTATGTGATGGGGAATGATAAGGTACGATTCACCTTGGAATACTACCGGACCGATTACGACAAGCCCACCAATCTTGCAGACTATACAGACACTTCACTCACAACTAACGCGAAAACTGACAGTTACGATACGATGACAGCCATGTTCATGGTTTCATTTTAACCCCCGCCATGATTTTTTACAGGCCTTCTTGTCCGACAAGGCGGGAAGGCCTGTCTCCCAATCTGAACTTGGGGGTAAAACAAGACGGTAGAACACACCATCAGGAGAAAAAATGAAAAAAATAATCCTCTTCTTCCTGCTTGGCCTGATCCCCAGCAGCACCGCCTTTGCTGAAGAGCTGGTCGTGCATTTGACCTCTGGCAATGCGGTGGTGATCCAATACACGGGGGTTATTCAGGGGGTAACCTTCCAAGGGAAGACCGATGCCATAGCCGGGCTGGACATGCCGACCACGGCCAAACCTGCGGCCAGGGCTCAACAACCTGTTGCAGAAAAACAGACTGTTACCTCTCAACCGGAACAGGTTGAAGCCAAGAACGGAAAAGAACGATGGTTTCGCTTCAAATGGGCAGAGCCGAAAGGCGAAGATTAGAAGCCTGGCGGCAAGTAACGCTGGGTGTGCTGTGAAAAAGCTCTTCAGGGCAATTACGGCCCTTTGTAGTGCCTGAATCACCTACTCGGCTGGCCATCGTGGCCAGCCGGGGCCTTTACCCAGCAAATACCGCTGGATGCATACTGAAAAAAGCTATTCAGGGCGACGGCCCTTTGTAGTACCACTTATCTCCTTCCCGGCTGGTCTCCCGCGGCCAGCCGGGGCCTTTACTCCCCAGAGAGAAAGAATCCGCAGATACTCTTGAAAATTACGGCTCTGAAAAAAATATCAGAAGGGTTCACCCAAATCCTGCAACCTGGCAGGGTCTTTCAGCATGATACGCGATACTTTCCCCGTGTTCTCCGTGTCCAGAAGCCCTTCGTTTTTAAGTTTGGTCAGGCTGCGGGAGACAACCTCGCGGCAGGTTCCCAACCGGCAGGCCAGTTCGCTCTGGGAAAGGCGACACACCGGGATTTTATCCTTACCCGGCAGGGAGTTGGTGAGGAGAATCTTAACCAGCCGCTCCTGCACATTTTTAAAGGTGAAATCCTCCAGCAGGGTCGCATAGGCTGCCAGCTTCGAAGAGATACAGGTGATAAAATGCAGGGCAAGTTCATGGTGTTGGGTCAATATCCAGTCCAGATCCTGACGCGGCAGGCAAAAAATCAGGCTGTCGTTTTGGGCCAAGGCACTGGCAAAGGCTCTGCCTGCAAACAGATTGGCAAGACAGAAAACCTTCCCCGACTCGACATGCCAGAGAGTCACCTTACGGCCATTGATATCGCTTTTATAGATCTCCACCGAACCCATCTCGACAATGTAGAGATGCTCAACGGTGTCGTCCTGATAAAAAACATGCTGGCCGCTGCGGAATTTCTTTTTCCGGCAACGGACCAGCAACTCACGGAGCACTTCATCCGGAAGGCCGGAAAAAACAGGGATCGCTTGCAAAAAATCATAATCCGGGCCTTTGATCATCGCATGTCCTCCTGAATGCACTTTTGACACATATTCCGAATAATACTTACTCGCTTTTACAAAAAAAACTTACAAAAAATATGTATCGGCCAAACCTGACATTTAGACTACGCAAGGAGAGCCGCCCATGAACAACCCAAAAAACGGACTCTACGGAAAATTCCCAAAATTCACTCCGTGCCAGGAAATGTATGTGTTTCATAATGAGGTCGGCAGGGTTCTCGAAATCAGCATGGACGGAGTCTCATTTACATACATTGCCGACGACCGCCCTCTCAAAGAATTTCTACCGGAAGGGATGCTCTTTACGCACGGCGGCAAGTATATTCATGACATTCCCTTTGAGCGCATCAGTGATCACGTTCATGGCCGGTTTTTTCCCAGCGACTACATTAGGGAAAGACGGGTCCGCTTCGGCGAACTTTCCGCCGGTCTGGTCAAACAACTGGAATGCTTTATTCTGGAAAACGCGCACATCCCGCAACTTTCATACGATGCGAGGTACATGGCGTACAAATCCGTTTATGCCTCCACCGGACCAGCCAATTTTGATAACACCGTGCGGGAGCGGGTCTCCGATGACAGCACGGACCTACAGCTAGCTCGCTACGGCGAATTCCCAAGAGGATGACCGGTGCTTCCCTCCATGTTTCCTGCAACCCATGATACTGGAATGATTCCCACTGCTACGGAGAGAACAAAAAAAAGAGGCTACTGCCCAAGACCAATTGTGGCCAATGCGGCCAGCCGACCTGTATTGCGTTTGCCTTTCTAGCAGCCGAGGGTGAAAAAGGCGAGAAAGATTGCCCAGCCCTGTCGTTTAAAACGCAAAAAGAGCTTGCCGCCTATCTGGGTCGTTTCCATTTTGCCGCGCAATAATCTGCCGATTCATACGCTCAGCACGGCCAAACAATACAGAATAGACTTATGTTGTTGGAGTGCCGGAGCAGACAAATTTTATTTGACCTTATCCGCATAGGCAGATATATTAAATTCCAGATCTATTGGACGCCAAAACACCTATACTGAACGCGGCGAGGAGGCATATGCGGACAACAGCCCAATTTTTCAAAGCCTTATCCGAGGAACCCCGTTTGCGGATTCTGGCCCTGCTTCTGGGCGGCGAGCTCTGCGTCTGTGACCTGATGGGTGTGCTCCAATTGCCGCAATCCACGATCTCCCGGCACCTCGCCTATCTGCGCAACACGGGCTGGGTAAAGGGCAGACGTCTCGGGGTCTGGATGTATTACCGGCTGGCCGAAATGGAGACCCCGCTTGCCAGGGAACTGGTCGAGCTGCTCGGCAAGAGATTGATTGAGCTGCCGGACACGCAGCAGGACTACGCATCCCTTGAGGACTTCAGGCGCACCAAGAAAAAATGCGCCTGATTTTTTCCGCGCTCATCCGCCTAGTTGACAAGTGACATAGGAGGTTGCCGTGCCAAACACCGAAAAAAATAGGAGGTTGCCGTGCCAAACACCGAAAAAAAATTGAGTTTCCTCGACCAGTACCTCACCCTCTGGATCTTCCTGGCCATGTTCATCGGGGTCATGACCGGCTGGCTCTATCCGCCCGTCACCGAGATCATCAATTCCTTTCAGGTGGGCGCCACCAATATCCCCATCGCCATCGGCCTGATCCTCATGATGTACCCACCCCTGGCCAAGGTGCGCTACGAAAAGCTGCACGAGGTTTTCCGCAATTTCAAGGTGCTCGCTCTATCGCTGGTGCAGAACTGGATCATCGGCCCGGCCCTCATGTTTCTCCTGGCCGTCACCTTTCTTTCCGGCCACCACGAATACATGGTGGGGCTCATCCTCATCGGCCTGGCCCGCTGCATCGCCATGGTCATTGTCTGGAACGATCTGGCCGGCGGCGACACCGAATACTGCGCCGGGCTGGTGGCCTTCA